>CAZGNQ010000179.1:0-7494 GCA_964527285.1 uncultured Hyphomicrobiales bacterium
GGCGGCTTTCGGCTTGCGCGACCTGCAGAGCAGATAACCGTTGGCGAGATTGCGCGGCTGACTGAAGACAGCTTCATGATGGCTGAATGCTTCGATGAGCCGAACAATACATGTCCAATGATAAAAATATGCCGCCTGAGACTCACCCTTCGCTCGGCACAGGAGGCATTTTTGGCGGAGCTTGATAAAATTACCGTTCGTGATCTTGTCGCAAACGATGCGCAACTGCGGGCATTGTTTCAGGATCTTCAGGATGCGGCGCTGAAATCAGGAGATTGAGGCCCAGCCACCCAATTGTCCGGCGCCTGCCCTTTCAGCACGCGCGCTAGATTGCCCGAAAAATAGTCGGAAAAACGCACTGTCCAGCCTTCGATGCTGTCGGCATGGTGAGGCGTGATGAACACGTCGTCCCGGCGCCATAGCGGGTCTTCCGGCGGTAGTGGCTCGGTCTCAAAGACATCCAGGTAGGCACTATCGATCTGGCCGGCGTCCAGTGCAGCCACCAATGCCTGCGTGTCGGCAACCCCGCCGCGGCTTGTGTTGATGAACAGGCTGCCCGGCTTCATTAACGCGAAGCGCTTGGCATTAAACAATTTTTCGGTTGTCCGGTCGAGACGCAGATGCACGCTGACGATGTCCGCTCGCGGCAATGCGTCGTCGAGAGCAGCATGGGCAATCACCTCATCGACATTGGCTTGCGGTGATGGCGTCCGCCGGGTGGCAAGGACAGTCATGCCGAATGCCTTGGCGCGTTGCGCCAATTCCTGGCCAATCGCGCCCAGTCCAACAATCAGAAGCGTTTGACCGAGAACCGGTCGGAAATCATGTCCCAGCCAAACGCCAGACTTTTGTTGCTCACGATATGTGAAGAAATGGCCATATCGGGCAAGTATTGCGCCCATGATTGTTTCGGCCAGAAAAGGCGCCAAGACGCCGACCGCGTTGGTGACTGTGACGTCGGGCCGGTCGAGCGGTAAAATGTGCTCGTAGCCGGACCCTCCGATTTGCATCCATTTCAAATCTGGTGATTCATAGGCTTGGCGCACCATATTGCGAGGGCCGCGCCCCATGCCGATGGAGAAGACGATATCGAACGAACTTTTTGCAAGCGCCGCATTCAATTCGTCCGGATTGCGGCAATAGGTGAATGTGCATTGCCCTGCGAACCGGTCCTGGAGCCGGCGCGCGAAGAGTTCAGGTTTCCGGTCGATGACCAGAACCGAATATCCGGTCATCGTTCAATTCCCTCCTGATCTGTGTGGGCGGGGGTCAATTTCGTGAAGAGCCCCGGTGTTAGGTCCGGCCTTCGCGCCACCATGTGCCAGCCATCAGGCCGAGCAGAACGGCCAGCGCGAAAAAGCCCTCGGCCAGTGGAGTGAGCTGAACGCCGGTGGTCAGGGCTGCGTCCCTGTCGCGCAGACCCATCCAACTGCTGGAATGCAGCACGCTGCCGGATCGCACCAGTGAGACGCGTGGCGGTGACAATGCGGCGCGGTCCACCGCCGCCGAGGCCGCAGCGGTGGCATCTGCTGGCGCGCCAGTTGTCGCGTCATCAGCCGTGCCCGCCGTCGCGCCGGCCCGGTCCACCGGCCAGAATACGCCACCGCCCGTGATTTCGGAAATCGGCTCCAACTCTGCCGCCGTCGTCGTTGCGTTCGTGAACTCCTTGGCATTGAGGCGGCCGGCGTGAGCGACGGCGTTGAGGCCGCCGTTGGCGAACCGGTGCAGACCCGGCAACTTTGCGGTGTACTCGGCGCGCCACAGCCCATTCCCGACCGATTGAAGCGTTACCTCTGCGGTCTGACCGTTTGGGTCTGTCACGGTCACTGGCGTTGTGACCGGGGACATGGAGCGGCGCTCGATGGTCAGCGTGTTGCCTTTGGCCACCGCCGAGAGCGCTTCCTCTTCCAGGTCCGGCTCCTTCATCAGCCAGTGCGCCAGCCGGCGCAGCAGCGGGCGATGGGGACCGCCGCCATCGAGCCCCCGCGCCCAGAGCCAGGCGTGGTCGGAGAGCAGCATGGCAACCCGGCCCTCGCCCTGGCGGTCCAGGATCAGCAGCGGCAGATCATCCGCGCCGCGCATGACGACCTGATGGTCGCCCGGGCGCTCCCGCGTCTCGATCACGCGGAACCAGCGGCCCCAGGTTGGCGTGCCGGCGTTTGTGGCGTTGGCCGTGGCCAGGGATGCGGAACTTGCGGCCGCTCCGTCAGCGGTGTCGCCAGGCTGCCCGGCGCTTTGACCGTCAGGGGCAAGCGCTGCGGCATCAATGCCGGCACCTGGCAGTGTCCGCGTCACCGGGTGCCGCGCACCGCTGCCTGTCAATTGCGGACGGAAAGCGCGGGCAACGACCCGCCCGGTTGGCTCCGCCGGCAGCACAGCGCCAAGCGGCGTGCGGTAGAGGCTGCGGAAGGTGGCGAAATCAGACCCCGCGGCCAGAAGCACCGCACCGCCGTTGCGCGAAACATACTGCGCGATGTTGTCCAGGTAGAGCAGCGGCAGGACACCGCGCCGCTGATAGCGGTCGAAGATGATCAAGTCGAAATCGTCGAGCTTTTCAGAGAAGAGCTCACGCGTCGGAAAGGCGATCAGAGACAGCTCGTTGATCGGTGTGCCATCCTGCTTTTCCGGCGGGCGCAGGATTGTGAAGTGGACGAGATCCACCGCGGCATCGGACTTCAGCAGATTGCGCCAAGTGCGCTCGCCCGCATGCGGTTCACCGGAGACGAGCAGCACGCGCAGGTTCTCACGCACGCCCTCGGCCTGCACCACCAGCTTGTTGTTGAGCGCGGTCAACTCGCCCGGCACCGTCGGCGTTTGGATCTCCAACAGGTTTTTGCCCGCCCGCGGGAAGCTCAGCGGCACGCGAATGTTGCGCCCCAGTCGCGCCTGGAAGCGCTGTTCGCGCCCCTCCTGGTCACGCGTCGTGATTGTCACGCGCTCTGCGCCAGCCGAGGCGGCGCGCCTGTTCCCGTCCCGCGCCGTCTCATCGATGCGCAAAACCACTTCGCCAGTGGTCCCCACCAGACCGTAACGCGGTGCGCTGACGACGGTGATGCGCCGGTCAAACTCCCCTTTCGGACCCGTGAGGACGGTGTGCACCGGCACACCCGCGGGCACGGCGGCCAGTTGTTCCGGCACGTCGTGGACCTGGCCGTCCGTGATGATCACAACGCCTGCCAGGCGGTCCGACGGGATGTCGCCCAGGGCGCGCTCGAGCGGTGTGAAGAGCCGCGTGCCGTCATCATCGCCGCTTCCGGCGTCCACCTGGCGCACTTCGAGGTTGGGCAGCGCAGCCATGCGCTCGGTCACCTGCGCCGTCAGCGCATCACGCACGCCGGCGCGCCCCGCAATCGTCTGCGATGGGCTGGTGTCACGCACCACCACCGCGACGTTGGAGAGCGGCTGGCGTTCCTCCTGGCGCAGTACAGGATTGGCAATGGCTCCAAGCAGGGCGAGCAATGCAAGCGTGCGTACAAAGGCGCCGGAGCGGCCCCGCCAAAGCACCACCACGGACAGCAGTGCGACCAGTGCTGCGGCCGCCCACAGCACGGGCATGGGCACGAGGGGATCGAAAGTGAGCGCATGGTTCATGGCGGTTGCTCGTTTCTTTCCGGCAGCGGTGGCTCATCGCCTGCTTGTCGGTCATCAGGCGGGCCTGCATCGGCGTGGCATAAGCCGTGAGACAGGCCCTGCGTTGGTGGGGCGCGCCGGCGAGATTACGCCAGGGAGACGATTACTGGCCCAGACGCTCCAGCAGCGCCGGCACATGCACCTGGTCGGCCTTGTAGTTGCCGGTGAGCGCGTACATCACGATGTTGACACCGGTGCGGAATGCCATCTCGCGCTGAACGGCGCCGCCCGGCACGACGGGGAACAGCGGCCGGCCCGTGCCGTCCATCGCCCAGGCTGAGGCGAGGTCGTTGGCCGTCACAAGAATAGCGCTGACGCCGTCGGATTGCCGCGCGCGCTCGGCCGCGTCCGTTCCCTCGTCCAGCGCTTCGACCCAGAGTGGGCTGGCATCCCAGCGGCCCGGAAAACGGTCGAGGAGATAAAAAGACTTCGTCAGCACATGGCCCGACCGCACCGGCGTAAGACGGGGCAGGTTGAGACGCGCCAGAAGCCTCTGGAGCGCGCGCGCGCCGCGCCCGTTCCAGGCCGCATCCGGTGAGAAGGACTGGCCGGCGTCACGCGTGTCGAAGATCACCATCCCCCCGTTTTTCATATAGGCATCGATGCGCGCGGCTTGGGCGTCGTCCAACGGATCGGCATCCTGCAGCACCGGCCAGTAGAGGATGGGAAAGAACGTCAGGTCATCGCCGGCGATGTCCACGCCGTATGGCTCGCCAGGTTCAATGGCCGTGCGCGATGCGAGAACGCGGGCAAGCCCGGACAGACCAGAGCGCGAGCGTTCATCCACGTCGCCGTTGCCCGTGAGCACGTAGGCAAACCGGGTGACCAGGGCGGCCTCACCCTGCAGCGCGAGCCGGGCAATATCGTCATCGGAGAGGGCTTGTGCCGATGGCGGGCTGGACGCAGCGGCCGTGCCTGCGTCGGAACCCTGCGCGGCGGCATCTCCGGCGCCTGCCGTCATGGCGACTGTGGTGGCGCTCAGCCCGACGAAAGCGATGCCGCCGGCGGTTAGTGCCGCAAGCAGCCACGAGCGAACGGTGGCGGCGCTCCCGGTGGCCGTGGCGTTGCGGGAGCCGGCACTGCCGGCCTGTCGACGGCCGAACCCTTGCAGCAGCATGATGGCGAGCACATCGAGCGCCAGCAGCCCCAGGCAGGCGAGCAGCAACCACGGCTTCAGGATCACTTGCTCAGAACGGATGAAATCCGCAGCCGTCACGCCAATGGGCAACGTGCCGATCGCGGTGAGCGCGGTCGAGGCCGTTACCAGATTGAGCGCACGCTGGCTGCGCGCCGAGCCGTAGTAGCCGGGCGGATGGCTGGCGGTGACCTGGGCTTGTGGCCCCTGGCCCGAGCGCTCGAGCAGACTGCGGGCGATCGGCTTGGCTGAGACGGGCGGCTGGCCGAGCACGCCGAAACCGTCCAGCACACGCACAGGCGCCAGCACGCCAGATGCGGTGGCCAGCGCATCCGCCTCGTTGGCCGCTCGCGCATCTGCAGCGTTCATTTGCGCGGCCGACGCCGCGGCTTCGGAGATTGTCGCACCGGACAACGCAACGAGCCGGCGCAGCATGTCCACGAACACGCCAGAGAGCGGCAGGTTCGACCAGTCGGTGTTGGCCGTCACATGGAAGAGCACCACCCATCCCTTGCCGATCTGGCGGGCGGTCACAAGCGGTGTGCCATCGTCAAGGCGCGCCCAGATGCGCGTGTCGCCGCGCAGGCGCGCAGGGTCCGCCAGCACCTGGCGCGAGACCGTCACATCGGCGGGCACCGGCAAGCCGGCAAACAGCCCGTCCTCCTCAAAGTCCTGGATGGGGCGTGGCCGCTCCCATGACAGGGCACCGCCAAGCCGACGGCCACCGAAGCGCAAGGGCGCTGGAAGCAGACTATCACGGGCGCGCTCCATGCGCGGGCCGGAAAAGCGGATCAGCACGCCACCTTGGCCAACCCAACCTGACAGCCGATCGCGGTTGAGCGTGTTGAGCGTGCCGACGTCGGCCAGAACGATGGTTGTCACGTCCTCACGCGCCACCGCATCCACGGCCGATGCGATGTCCTCGCCGCGAGGCAATTCGAGCGCGACGAACGGCGTTAACGCGCGGCGCGCATAGTAAAGTGACCCGAGCAGTGGCTGGTCCTTTTCCTGACCTTCGCCGGAGATCATCGCTACGCGCCGCCGGCGGTTGCCTTCGTCAAACAAGTGGACCGCGGCGGCCGTGCGCTGCCCGGCGATGGCAAGGTTGGCAATCTGGTTGACCAGTTCGAGCGGCAGATCGAGCGCGATGCGTGCACTGGTCTCGCCCGACGGGATCGTGAAGGGCACCGAGCGCAGCGCCCTGCCCTTGTCGTCGAAGGCGACGACCGACCCCGATGCGCCGTCGTCGCTGGCGGCGATCACCTCCGCCGTGAGGGCTGGGGCCGAAACGGCCGACGGGCTCTGGCTGTTCTGGCGGCCGGCTGCGGCCGCACCTCCGGCCGTCGTCCCGTCCAGGAGCCGCACCCCAAGCACGTCCGGCGCCTGCGAGGCGCCAATAACCGTGACCCTGTCCGCGCTGGCCACAAGCCCGGTCAGACCATCCAGGAACGCGTCCGCATCGCCGTAGTCTATGCCATCGCTCAGCCAGGCGATCGACAGGTCACGCTGTGTGGCGCTGTCCGCTGTGACAGCGCTGCGGACCTGGTCCAGCACCTCCATGCGCACGGCCGGGTGAGGCATGGGCTCCAATGAGCGGACCTTTTGGCGGGCAGCGGCAGGCGCGGTGAAACCCAGTGTCTCGTCGGATCGGCGCGCCGTCTCGACCACGAGGACTGTGCGGTTGGCGGTCTGGGCTTCCTCAACGAGGCCGAGTGCCGTCTCGCGCAGGTCATCCCAGCGTTGGCCGGCACCCCAGCCCGTGTCGATCACCACCACCAGAGGACCGCGGCCCGTTGTGCCGGTGGCCAGCGGACGCAGGATCGGGTCGGCCAGCGCGCCAATGAGCACCGCGGCGGCCAACAGGCGCAGCAAGGTGAGCCACCACGGCGTGCGCGCGGCCGTGCGCTCCTGGTCCGTCAGCCCGCGCAACAGCCGGGTGGCTGGAAAAACGACTGTGGTCGGTGCCGGCGGGACGGCCCGCAGCAGCCACCACAGCAGCGGCAGAGTGATCAGACCGGCCAGGACGAGCGGATTGAGAAAGGTCAGGCCACCAAGCGCCATCGGCACGTCACTCCAAGCTCACTCGAAAATGTCTGCGCGGCCCTGCATTTGGGCGCCACGGTTGGCGTTCGCCGGCCAACCACACTGCGACCAACCAAGGTTGGCGTGCTGCGGCCGCCCCATCAACGCATGCCGCGCGCGCCATCTGCAATACGCGCATAGAGCGCCAATAGTGCTTCCTGCGCCGGCCGATCCGTATGGTGGACGAGCACCGACCAACCGAACCGATTGGCCAGATCCTTCAGCGCACTTTTTTGGGCCGCCAGTCGCGCCTGATAGGCCGCTCGCAGGCCCTGCGCATGGTCGGTCAAATGCCGCTCGCGGTGCTCCAGCCCCTGGAATTCCGTACGCCCGGAAAACGGGAAGGTCTCTTCGACCGGATCAAGCACCATCACGATGTGCCCGCGTGCGCCGTTTGCAGCGATCGTCCGCACCCGGTCGGAGAGCGCGTCGATGTCTTCCAGAAAGTCGCTGATCAGAATGCCGACGCTCTGGCGCGCCAGAGGGTGGGGCGGGGGCAGGCTGTCCCACGGCCTGAAGCGGGCCGGTGCTGGTCCAGCCGCGTTGTCGTCTTCGTCGTTCAGGTCCGGCGTGGCCGGCATCGCGTCCAGCGCGGCGGCGATTGACTGGGCGAACTGCTGCGCCGTTGTCCGCGCCAGACGCGGCGG
>CAZGNQ010000180.1:0-7469 GCA_964527285.1 uncultured Hyphomicrobiales bacterium
CATCGTCATATAGCTCGTGGCGTGGCTTGCAGTTGATGTGGATCTGCCCGGCAACATCGCACTGTGGGCGGTCACCACCGTCGTGGCGGCCATTGCGGCCGCCGGCATTGGGCTCGTGTTCGTGCTCGCCTGCAAGACGCGCAGCCAGGCGATCACGCTCGCCAACATCTTCACGCTGGTCGTTTCGGCCATCGGGGGCAGCATGGTGCCCCGCTATCTGATGCCGGCTTGGCTGCAGGATCTGGGCTGGTTGACGCCCAACACCTGGACGCTGGAAGCCTACGGGGCGATCTTCTGGCGCGGCGAGGGGGTCGACGCCATGTTGCTGCCCTGGGCGGCGCTGCTCGCGACGGGGCTGATCGGCTTTGCGCTCGCCCGCTTCCTGGCCCCCCGGGTGGCGTGAAGGCCGTGCCCACGCGCAGCGCACAGCGCGCACGCGGGCTGACTTGACGCCGATCAGTGCCTGCGCGCGTCATTGCGGCATTTGACACCGCGCGCGGCGCACGGTCTGACCATCGTGCTGCGCAACCACCCTTGCATGCGGGACGTGGCGGAGGACGAAGACCATGACCGATTTGGCCGGCGCCAATCTCACGGGGCGCGATGAGGACATGATGCCGGAGGCCGAGCGCGCCAATGCAAAAGCGTTTCCGGCCAAACGCAATCCAGCCCGCGATACGGCCATCAGCCTGACGCTTGCCGCACTGATTATCGGTGCCTGGGCCACAGCGCACATTGTCGGTATCTTTTTCTGGGACCTGACAACGCAGCCGGTCTGGGCGAGTGTCGCGCTCGCCGTCTTCATTGCGTGGCTCTATGTCGGCCTCTTCATCGTCGCGCATGACACCATGCATTATTCACTGGTGCCACGCGTGAAATGGGCCAACCGCCTGGTCGGTCAGCTCTGCCTTGGGCTTTATGCCGGCTTTTCGTTTGACAACCTGATCCTCAAGCACCGTGACCACCACGTTTACGCCGGAACGGATCGCGATCCGGATTTCCACGACGCCCGGACCCTGAGTTTCCTGCCGTGGTACTTTAAGTTCTTCTCAGAGTATTTTGGCTGGCAGCAGGGCGTTATCATTGCGGCGTGGGTGGCTGCCTACGTGGCGCTGCTCGGCGTTGATCTCGCCAACATTTGGGCCTTCTGGGCAGGACCTGCGCTCATTTCGTCGCTGCAGTTGTTCACCTTTGGCACTTACCTGCCGCACAAGGAGGAGGCAGACGCCCCCTTCGATGACCACCACAACGCCCGCACCAACAACATGCCGTGGCTGGTGTCGCTGCTGACTTGCTTCCATTTCGGCTATCACCACGAGCACCATCTGCATCCCAGCGTGCCCTGGTGGCGCCTGCCGGCTGCGCACGCGCAATACCTGCGGGCGCGGGGGTAATTGTTTAACCGGCCGCTGAAAAACCGGCGTTGCGGCGGGCACCGTGGTGTCGCCAATCGGGCAGTGTGCATTTGCGCGCACCATGACGCCTGCGATCGGGGATCAGGCCGACGTCACGATCCGAAATAGATTCACAGGAATACGGGCTGAAGGCGAAGGCGACCGCGTTTCAATCATCTGATGCCGCGCAACACAACCGCAAGACCGATCCAACAGATCCAAACCTGCAGCCCCGATCCCCGTTGGATCACGTTCCGGGTGGACCGCTGCCCGGCACAATGTCACCGCCTCCAATCATGAGGGCGCGTACCGCGCCGGCGGCGGAGACCACACATGGCCGACACACCAAAATCGATGGATGGCGTTGACTGGGGCCTTCTGGTCTTTCTCTCCATCCTCTGGGGCGGCGCTTTCTTCCTGGCCGGTGTCGCCGTCAAGGAGGTGCCACCGCTCACGCTTGTCTTCTTTCGGGTCCTGCTGGCCGCTCTCGTCCTGCTGCCGCTCTTTTTCTTCCGCGGCCTGAAGCTGCCCGGCACCACCGCCGCCTGGTGGCCGTTCCTGGTGATGGGCCTGCTCAACAACGTGCTGCCCTTCGGCTTCATCTTCGCCGGCCAGACCTTCATCACGGTGGGGCTGTCGTCCATCATCAACGCCATGACGCCGCTTTTCACGGTGCTGATCATGGCCGCCTTCCGCGAAGAGACGCTCACGGCCAACCGGATCATCGGCGTCGTGTTGGGCGTTTTGGGCGTGGCGGTTCTCAAGGGGTGGGACGGCGCGATCGGCGGGGCGGAAACGATTGGCATCACGCTGTGCCTGGCAGGCGCCTTCAGCTATGGGCTTGCAGGGTTGTGGGGCCGGCGGCATCTCTCGGGCGTGGCCCCGTTGCAATCGGCCACCTGCCAACTGATCGGCTCCACGCTGATCATGGCCGTGGTTGCGGGTGTGGTGGATCAGCCCTGGACGCTGCCGGTTCCGTCCCTGCCCACGCTTGGCGCAATCGTTGGGCTCGCCGTTCTCGGCACAGCGCTCGCCTATATCGTTTTCTTCCAGATCCTGGTGCGCGCCGGCGCAAGCAATGTGATGCTCGTGACGCTGCTCATTCCGCTCACGGCTGTTCTCTTGGGCGCGGTCTTTCTCGGCGAGCCCATCCGGGCGCGCGACATTCTTGGCGCCTCAATCATCGGAATGGGCCTGCTGTTCATCGACGGGCGCGTGCTGACCTGGCTCAGGCGCCCCGTCGCGCCCTGATCTTCCGCCGCTGCCGCCACGCTACTGATCTGAAAACGCTTAAGCCTCGCCTTTTTCCTCTCGGTAGTGCTCCTCCGAGAGCTGGCCGAGCCGATAGGCCACGAAGCCCAGAATGGGAATGAAAACGAGGTTGAAGAGAACGGCGGCCACCGGCAGGCCATCAAGGATCGTGGCGGCGCCCAGGAGTTGAGCAAGCGCTGCGCCGTTCAGCGCCGCGGTGGCAAGAAGGATGGTCAGGTAGGCCAGTCGTGTTGCGCGCATGTGTGCCCCCGCCGACGGAATGACCGACACGGGCCACCTGCCACAGGCGGGACGGTGTCTGCGTTGCGGCAGATCAAAGCGTGCGAGGTTGGTGGACGGCCCAAGTGTCACGCCCGCACGTGTCACGCCCGCACGCGCAACGTGTGATTCGGCACGCGCAGCTTGACGCCTGACGCCTAGGGAACAGCTCAGTCTTTCGCGTCACGGCCGTCGCGCGAGCGCGCGCAGCGGTCCGCCAGATAGGCGATGGACTGGTAGGGCCGACCACCGTGCTCCGAAAGGCCGATCTCGCACGTCCGGCTGGATGAATAACCCTCCGCACACCGCTCAGGCAGCGCCTGGGACAGATGACGCAGTGCGCTTGCGTTCAGCTCCGGCACTGTAAAGCCCTTGTCGCCAGCAAATCCACAGCACTGGATGTCATCGGGCACAACAACATCAAGTGCCAACCGCCGGGCCACGCGCTCCAGCCGCGCATCCAGGCCCATCTTGCGCGCGCTGCATGTCGCATGCAGTGCGATGGATTTATCCTCCGGTTCCAGTTCCACCCGGTCGAGCACCAATTCGTCCAGCGCCTCGATCACGTCAAAGACCCGCAGCCCCGCTTGGGTTGCCACCTGCTTCACGCGATGGGCACAGGGGCTCGTGTCAAAGACGATCGCCGCCTCTCCATTGCGGCTCGCTTTTTTCAGGGCGCGCACAAGTTCATCGCGTTTGCGCGCCCCAACCTCCAGAAACCCTTGCGAGTTGAACGGCATGCCGCAGCAGCGGTGTTCCAGTCGGGAGGGCAGGACGACGTCATAACCCGCCTTGACCAGAAGGTTCTGCACAACGTCCGGGAGTGGCTGCCGGTCAGGTGCATCCGGCGCCGGGCCAAAGACCCGGGATGCACAGGAGGGGAAGAAAACCACCGCCTCGCGGTCCGTCGGCTTCAGACGGGTCATCGGCATCGACACCGTCGGCATTGCCGGCGTCCACTTCGGCACCAGACCACGGCTCGCCCAGTGCATTGCGCCCATCACCCGCGCCATGCCCCCTTCGCCGATCACCGCGCGCCCGGCGCCAGCCGCCAGCAGGCCGACCCGTATGCCCAACGCCACGAGACCGAAATTGTTGGCAATCCGCCCGGCAACAAAGCGCGCCATCAGCCCGTGGCGAGTGTGGCGCAGTTCGCGCATCGCCTCGCCGGTATCAATGCCCACGGGGCAGGCGATTGCGCACAGGCTGTCACCCGCGCAGGTGTCAACGGCCTGATACGCGTATGCCTCCTCCAGCGCCTTGATCTGCTGGCGCTGCGCCTGACACGCCGACTTTGCCTCCCCCTTGAGACGCGCGATCTCCCTCAACCCCGTGATGCGCTGGCGCGGCGTCAGCGTGACCGCGCGAGACGGGCACGTCGCCTCACAGAAACCGCATTCAATGCAGGTGTCCACGCGCCCGTGCGCCGGCGGCATGGCCTTGAGGTTCTTGAGGTGAGCCTGCTGGTCATCGGTCAGCACCACACCGGGGTTCAGGATGCCGCCCGGGTCAAAGATCGACTTGATCTCCCGCATCAGGCCATACGCCTGGGCCCCCCACTCCATCTCCACAAACGGGGCCATGTTCCGGCCCGTGGAATGCTCAGCCTTCAGTGAACCGTCGTACTTTGAGACGATCAGGTCCGTCACATCGTCCATGAACGCCGCATAACGGTCGATGTCAGACTGGGAGGAAAACCCTTGCGTAAAGACGAAGTGGACATTTCCTTCCAGCGCGTGCCCGAAAATAATCGCCTCGTCATAGCGATGGCGCGCGAACAACGCCTGCAGGTCCAGCACGGCCGAGGCAAGCTGCTCGGTCGTCACCGCCACGTCCTCAATGATGACGGTCGTGCCCGCCGCCCGCACCGCACCGACGGCCGGGAACGTGCCCTTACGGATCTTCCAATAGAGCGCATACTTTTCGGGATCGCGGGTGAAGTGCACCGGTTCCAGCGTCTGGATCGACGCGATCCGCTGGCCCGACGTTAAGGCGTTGGCATCGGCTTCCTCAGGCGTGGCACCGTGCACCTCGATGAGCAGTGCCGCCGTGCCCTCCGGCATCGAGAACAGGATCTGCGGCATCCCCGGATTATCCCGCACGGACAAAAGCGCACGATGGTCCATCAGCTCCACCGCGGCGACAGGCGCGTGCTTGAGGCGCGCCACCGCTTCGCAGGCGGCCTGGATGGAGGGAAAAAACGCAAGCGCTGTGGATTTATGGCGCGGGTCAGGCACCGTGCGGTACGTGATCTCGGAGATGAAGCCGAGTGTGCCCTCAGAGCCGATCATGAGGTGCTGCAGAATGTCGATCGGATCATGGTAATCGATCAACGCGTTGATCGCATAACCCATCGTGTTCTTGATCTTGAACTTCTTGGCAATCCGCGCGGAGAGTTGCATGTCAGCGCGCGTTCGCGCCGCGAGATCGCCCAGCGCGTTGAGTAGCGGTGCGTGGGACTGGCGGAAAATATTCCGGCTTGTTTCGTTGCCAGTGTCGAGCACCGCGCCGTCGCTCAGCACAACGCGCATGCTCTCCAGCGTTTGATAAGAATTCTGCGCCACCCCACAGCACATGCCGCTGGCATTGTTGGCAGCAATCCCGCCGATCATGGCGCTGGCGATGGAGGCCGGGTCGGGTCCGATCTTGCGGCCGTGGCGCACAAGGCGTGCATTGGCCTGCGCGCCCGTCAGGCCTGGCTCGACCCTGAGCAGCGTCGCGTCGTCGTTCACTTCCCAGTTGCGCCATCCGTTCGGGCCAAGCTTCACCAGAACGCTGTTCGTCACCGCCTGCCCGGACAGGCTCGTACCGGCAGCGCGGAAGGTGAGCGGCACGCCGCAAGCACCCGCAGCCTCGACGACGGCGACAACCTCAGCTTCGTCCTCGACCAGCAGGATCATGCGCGGAGTGAGGCGATAGCAGCTCGCATCGGTGCCCAGTGTGACAAGGCGTAAGGGATCAGTGATCACCCGGTCCGCCGGCAGGATGGCTGCAATTTGGGAGGAAAATCCCTCGAACCCACGGCCGCCGTTGACTGCCGGCGTACCGTTGGCGACCCGCTCTGAAAGTGTTGCCGATGACGCGGACGCGGCAGCCACGGCGGGCGTCGATGCGCGCTCGCGAACTTGTCCAGAATGGGCCATGGGGGCGATTGGGGCCATGGGTGGTCTCCGCGTCTTCGCGCTCCTGCCGCCCCAGGGGCTGCGGTGCGATCAACTGCCACCACCGTACGCGCCCGTGCGGCTCTGACGATGCGGCCCAAGCGCCCGATTTCTTGTTATCACCTCGTCACTTAGGCTAAGAACCGTGCCGCTGAGGCGGGCCGGCAGTCGCGCAGCCTTGCGGCCGATCAACGGCGCTGTGGCGGCAGATCCGTACACACGCCTTCCGCCACCTCGGCGGCCATGCCGACGGATTCTGCCAGGGTGGGATGCGGGTGGATGGTTTTGCCGATGTCGACGGGGTCTGCCCCCATCTCCACCGCAAGGCAGACCTCACCGATCAGATCGCCTGCGTGGGTGCCAACAATGCCGCCGCCAATGCAGCGGTGGGTCTGCGCATCGAAAAGCAGTTTCGTGAAGCCCTCGTCGCGCCCGTTGGCGATGGCGCGCCCTGACGCCATCCACGGGAAAGACGCCTTGGTGTATTTTATGCCCTTGGCCTTGGCTTCCGTCTCAGACAGGCCGGCCCATGCGACCTCGGGATCGGTGTAGGCCACAGAGGGGATCTGACGGGCATCGAAGGCGGAGGGCTGACCGGCCGCCACCTCTGCAGCCACGTGGCCTTCATGGACCGCCTTGTGGGCCAGCATCGGCTGGCCGACCACATCACCGATGGCAAAGATGTGGCCCACGTTGGTCCGCATCTGGTTGTCGACGTTGATGAAACCGCGATCGGTGACGGCCACGCCCGCCTTGTCTGCGCCGATGAGATGGCCGTTGGGCGCGCGTCCCACCGACACCAGCACCATGTCGTAAAGTTGCGGTCCGTCGGGTGCCTTCTCGCCCTCAAAGCTGACGTGGATGCCATCGTCCTTCGCCTCGGCGGCCACCGTTTTCGTCTTCAGCATGATGTTGTCGAAGCGGTGGGCGTTCTTTTTCTCCCACACCTTGACGAGATCGCGGTCGGCCCCAGGCATCAGACCGTCCAGCATCTCCACGACGTCGAGCCGCGTGCCCAGTGCCGAATAGACGGTCGCCATCTCAAGGCCGATGATGCCGCCGCCGATCACGAGCATGCGCTTGGGGATGGAGCGCAATTCCAGCGCACCGGTGGAATCGACGATGCGGTCATCCTCGGGAATGAACGGCAGCTTGATCGCCTCGGACCCTGCCGCAATGATGGCCTTGTCGAACTGGACGACTTTTTTTCCCGAACCATCGCTGAGTGCAACTTCGACGTGGTGGGTGCCGACAAAGCTACCCGTCCCCGTCACCGTCGTCACCTTGCGGGCCTTGGCCATGCCGGCCAGACCGGTCGTCAGCTTGCCGACGACCTTCTCCTTGTGGGTGCGCAGCGCCGGCAGATCGATCTCCGGCTTTGAAA
>CAZGNQ010000181.1:0-7436 GCA_964527285.1 uncultured Hyphomicrobiales bacterium
CGCTAAACCCGGTTGCGGCGGGCCCTCGGCCGTCCCACGACATCCGGCAGCGGTCGTCCCACGGCCCACCGCCCCGTCCGACCGTGCACAGCGCGCCTGCGCTGCCGCGCATCATCAAATTGCAGGTCTCACACCAATGACCGACATCCCCCTTCACAGCGTGGAAGCTCCGGCCGGGCTTGATATCGTCGCCGGCGAGATTCTCCATGCCAATGCCGTCAGTGCAGCGAACATTCTCCGTGATGTGCGCGAATACCTGACGAACACTTTCGGCGGACGCATGAGCCGATATGAGGCGCTCATCAATGAAACCGTCGAAAGAGCGCTCGCCACATTGCGGGACAAGGCTCGTGACGCCGGTTATGACGGCGTCATTGGTGTGCGCATCTCCAATCCAACCGTCGTGGAAGGCGGCGTGGAGGTGATTGTTTATGGCACGGGCTATCGATTGCGCCGATGAACGCCGACCGGCAGCCATGGCTCGAATCAGCTAAGTCTGTGGGCGATGACGTCAACGTGAGCCACACTGGCCCCATGCCGTCGCCCCTCAGATTTGGAGACATGCCATGCGCCTGAGTGCCCCCAGATTTGTCGTTTTCCTCACGACCCTCGCCATGGCTGGCTTGGCCATCGCCATACATTATTTCGGCGTTCAGGTGCCGAATGCGCAGTTTGTGACCCAGCACGCGTTCGAACTGCTGGTTGCCTCCTACGGCCTCCTGGCCCTCGGCACGTTGCTCCGCGGGCTGTGACCCCGGTTGCCCTGCCGCTGCTGGCAAAGCGCAAACACGATCGGCGCCGCACCGACGGCGCCGATTGAGAAAGTCGCACAAGAGCGAACATGCTGCACCAACAAAGAGCGTTCCATGGGCCAAGTGGGCCCGCAAGAACGGACCGTGCGTGGTGTGCAGCAGCTTATGGAACGTACGGCTATCACGCTTTAGCGTCGCCCATCGCCGTCAAAGGCAAATTGCGCCCAGCATGGCCGATCCTGGAAATGCATGCCACCGCTTACTCCTGGGCAACTGCGGAAACGCCGCCTGCTGGTGCGGAACCTGACATTCACATTGTTGAAGTCATCAATGAAACGCGGATCGCTTTCGGCGGATGAAATACGATGCCGTCTGGAGCGGTGCCGGCGTTTGCGATTAGAAACCGTGTGCAGTGCCGCGCTGGCTTCGCGCTCCGCCGCAATCTGGGCAGACTGCACGACAGCCGGGCTCAAGGACAGGGCCAACGCTGAGCCGCCGCTGAGTGCCAGCACACCCGATGCGAAAACCATCCCGAAAACGCCAACACCGGCCATTTTAAGATTTGACAGAACAGACATCCCATCTCCCTCCGTTTTCCGATAATCCGGATTTGGTCAGAGGAAAATGAATTTGGAGATCGGTTCTGCTGAACCCTTGTCACGGTCCTGTCAGATCGTAAAGGCCCACGATCAAGAAGCGGATGACCCGTTGTTTCCACTCGATGACAGTCTTGAAAAAGCGGTAGCGGGAAACCAGCGCAATACGGCAGCAGGTCTGCCGGCTTCATGTGAAAGTCTTCAAAGCGGCAATTCAACGCAAACGCAGCATATGAAGGCTGTTTGCGCTCGCCTGCGCTCGCCTCAGCAGGGCGAACGCCGATACAGAGAAGCCGCGGGCGGGGCCCACGGCTTACACTTTTCTATGCGGTGAACGGTGCGTTCAAATCTCCGCCCGTCGACGATCAGCGCCGACGGCGATCGCCGCGCTCGTCGAAAGCAAACTGCGCCCAGCAGGGACGGTCCTGGAAGTGCTGACCGCCATTGAGGCCAGGGCAGCTGCGGCGCCGTCCATCGGGTGCAAAGACCACGTTCGGGTTCGTGCGATCATCGATGAAACGTGGATCCGTCTCAGCGGCCGAGCGACGGCGATACTGGCGACGGTAACGCTGCACCTGGACGACCTCTTGCCCGGCGATGGTGGAGGATGCGGCTGCGGAAATGCCACCCGTCGTAGCGACTGCACCGGAGAACGCAGACGCGCCCGTTGCGACCAAAGCCAAAGCGGCGCCCGCCAAAGCAACGGTGGCGAGACGCGAAGTGGTGTTTGTACAGATCATGGGGATCTCCCTCTTGTTGAGTGTGCTGATGCTAACGCCAACACCTACGCGTATCGAGCCCCGATTGTTTCAAACTGGCGTCACGATTTCTTAAACACCCAGCAGGGAATAATCAGCCATGAATTGGAATTCATTCACTGCTGCCCATTCTCGGTATTCATCCGCCAAAAATCACCGATCTCACCACTGATTTTCTGAAAAACCGTGTTGCGCTGCGGCGGGGGCCGTTTTCCGGTCCGCAAGAGAAGCCGAATATCGGTCAACAACGCGCTGTCCTCGGCATAGACAGAATGGTTGAGCGCAAGTGCGTCGGTGGAGGCAGCGCTCACATCGATGGTGTCGACGCCGTCCACCACGACGGGCGCACCGGCAAACACGTCTCCCGCCCGGGGAACGCCACCGGCATAGGCGCGCGAGGCGAGCATGGCGCGGTCCTTGCCCGACGCATAGAGCGTGACGCCCTTCGCGATGGGCACGATCTCCCGCGCAAGGTCGATGAAGACATCGCGGTCCACGTCCGGCGCGGCCAGCACCACCTGGTTGATCCGCAGGTCGGACGCCACTTCGGCCGGAAAATCCAACGTGTTGAGCACGTCCATGGTCGGCTTGTTGCCCATGGAGTGCGCAACGAAATGCAAGTGGCGCACGTTTGTGTTCGCAAGAATGCCCTCGACAAACCGCTTGAGATAGCTGCGCGCCTGCTCTGCGCTGTTCTGGTCGGCCTCGTAGGACGCAATTGAGCCATGGGAAGGCCACGAATAGAGCAGTGCTGCACCGTCGAAGTTCAAATCGTATGCAATCTGCGCAGTGCGATAGAGCGCGCCGTCAAAGGACGTGTTGTACCCGTGGACGAACACGAGCGCGTGGTCCTCGAACAACCTGGAACGCGCAAGTCTTGCATTCACGCGCGCAAAGAACGTTGCTGGCGAGAGCAATTCAGCGCTTCGGATGGTGAAGTGCTTTTTCGGGTCCTCTGCTTCCTCATAGATCGTCACGCTGAGGATCGTCAGACGCCACGGCCTCTCCACCTCTCCGGTTATGTGCGCCGTCTTCGGGACTGAGACCACGGCCTGGCCGAGGGCAAGCCGCCTGCCGCGCTCAGAGCCGAACGCGACGCGGCGCAGCGGCGGTCCGTCTGCCGTTCTCGGCGCCGTGGCCACCAGTTGATCGTCTTCTCGCGCCCGGTCTGTACCGAAGAACACCGGCACCTCAGCGAAGGTGTCGTCGGGATCGGTCGGGAACGGCTCAATCGGCGTCTCGGGCGGACTTGGTTGTGCCCCGCGCGTTGGCCCGACACCGCGCGGCGCTCCGCCAACGGGCGTGCGCGGCGGAATAGAACCCCCAAGGATGTCGTTCACCCCATCGACGCCTCCGCCAGCCGGCGTGCGCGGCGGAACGATCCCAGCCGTCGGCTTCGTGGACGTCGGCCCGCTTGCGGGCGGATCGAACGGAGGTGTCGCACCCCGCCCAGGCGCAGTTCGACCCCGGGACGCGAGGTCCTTGCGTGGAGGTTCCGGTTCGCCAGCGCCATCGGCGGCGGGCGTGTCGATCCGGTAGGCCACGTCGCCTTCGCTCTGCAGCGGGCCAAAGGAGATGACGAGCGCCGCAACAATCGCTGACAGACCAAGCCCCATGACGAGCACCCGCCCGAGCCAGCCCATCAGTCGCCAGAACGCGATGCCTGCCAGGACCAGCAGAATGCCCGCGCAGAGCGTGATTATGAGTTCCTGCGTTTCTAAAAGCGTGCTCATGGGATACCCCGTTTGAGACTTGGCGCCGTACTGCGCGAGATCATGGTAGCGCACCCGGAACGCGCGGACACCTTAAGGAGGCACTCAAAAGGCATCGGCGGCCTGGGTTTCCTGCACAACCAAGCGCCGCAGCCAGCTGATGGGTGAATTGCGGACAATTGCTTTGCGGTGCAGCAAAATTCATAGCATTTATAGAAGCCTGCAAAACCACAGGCGAGACCCTGTTTTTATTGCCGTTTTTTCGCCAGACGTTTTTTGATCGCCCACGTTGCTGACGAACATGCGCCATCGGACGCACCACCCAGGCCCGCTGTCTTCAGCCAATCCCAAACGGCGCGCCCACGGGCAATGACAATTGCTGCGCGTCCACTTCGCACCTGATGGCGGCATTGTGACGGCACCGGCGACTTCAGCCCCTCCTTTCGCATCCCGACCATCGCCTTGCACCGAATGGGGCGATTGCTTGTGACACCGACGCACGCCACGTCTCGTGTGCGGGCTGCGCGCCACGCCACGCGCCGGGTTGCAATTGCCGGCCAGCCCAGGCGCGGAACGCGGACCTGCGAGCGCAGACGCTGCGGCGAGCCCATCAGGTCACGTTTAATCCGCACCGCAGGGCTGTGTCTTGGCGGTTCTCCATGGGGTCCGTGACGCAGGGGGCACCAGCGGGTTCGGGTGTCATTGCAGGCAGAAAGCGAACGTGAGATGCCATGCTCATGGAACGACCAAAATCGGGCGCCCGGGCGAAGCTGACCACGGAAGACTATGTCGACGGTGTTCTGGCCGGCGACCGCACCGTTCTGGCGCGCGCCATCACCCTCATTGAAAGCTCCAACCCCGCCCATCGCCAGGTCGCCGACCAGGTCTTGCAGGAGTTGCTGCCGTACGTCGGCCGTGCCCACCGCATCGGCATCACCGGCGTGCCGGGCGTTGGCAAATCCACACTGATCGACCAGTTCGCGACCAACATCACAGGCCTGGGGCACCGCGTGGCCGTGCTCGCTGTGGATCCCAGCTCATCGCGCCACGGCGGCTCCATCCTCGGCGACAAGACGCGGATGGTCCGGCTCGTGAACAACCGCTCGGCCTATGTCCGCCCGTCGCCGACCGCCGGCACGCTGGGTGGCGTGGCCCGCAAGACCCGCGAGACCATGGCCCTTTGCGAGGCCGCTGGCTACGACATCATCCTGGTCGAGACCGTTGGCGTTGGCCAGTCCGAGACCGCGGTTGCCGATATGGTGGACTTCTTCCTGGTGCTCGCACTGCCCGGCGCGGGCGATGAACTGCAGGGCATCAAGAAGGGCATCATCGAGATCGCGGACATGATTGCGGTAAACAAGGCCGACGGTGAGAACGCCCTGCGCGCTGAAAAGGCAGCCGGTGAGTACCAGGCCGCGCTGCACATTCTCGCCGGGCGGGAAAGCGTCTGGACACCGCCCGTCCTCACGGTCTCCGGCGCACACAACACCGGCCTTGACGCCATGTGGGATGCCATCCGCAAGCACAGGAAACTGCTGCTCGACAGCGGTGATTTCGCCCGGCGGCGCCAGGAGCAGGCTGTCCACTGGATGCATGAGTTGCTGCGCGAACGTGTTCTGACCGACATTCTCAGCGCGCCGCGCGTGGCGGAGCAATTGCCGGCCTTGGAGGCACAGGTGCGCGATGGCTCGCTGACGGCATCGCGGGCCGTGACCAGGATCTTCCAGGTGCTGGAGGCCGGACGCCAGCGCGCTGCGGCACCCTCACACCATTGATGTCCAGATCCAATTCTCCGGTCGCCGAGCCCAGCGGACGACGGGACGAGTGGCCATTGCCAGCGCTCCGCCCGATCCTGATTACGGGCTTCGGCCCGTTCCCCGGCATGCCTGTCAACGCCTCGGGTCCTGTCAGCGCCCGCGTTGCCGCGCTGCTCAGCGCCAAGAGCGCTGCGCACAAAATGACCGGGCACGAAGCTGTGCCTGTTCACCCACTGGGAGTGCACCATGCGATCCTGCCGACGCGGTGGGGCGTCGCGGAGGCGCAGGTGGCACGGCTGTGCGCGGACCACGCCATCTTGGCGCATTTCGCTTTCGGTGTCTCCGCGCGCGCAAGCGGCATCGTGATCGAGCAGCAGGCGAGCCAGTGGGATTGCGTCGCGCCGGACGATACGGGCGGGCTTTCACCCCGATGTGGTGGTGGCCAGGCGATCCCTTCCGGCCCGGACATCCACAGCGCCTGGAACGTTGACGCCTTGATCGCCGAGGCGCGCGCCCGACTGTCCAGCGGTGATGGTCAGCGCGAAGTGCAACCTGAAGGGCAGGGGGTCGGCATACGGCTCAGCAAATCAACGGACGCCGGCGCCTACCTGTGCAACGCCGTCTTTCGAACCGGCATGGCGGCGATTGAACGCGCACATGGCACGCGGCGGGCCCTCTTTCTCCATATCCCGGCATGGACCGAGGAGACGGCGCCGGACCAGCCGCGTGATCGCAACGTGGGCGATCAACCGGCCGACGCTGGATCCAACGGGCAGATGCCGCTGCCGGGCGCGTGGGAGGCCATCGCGCAGGCCGGAGCCGCCATCGTCGCCACCGCGCTGTATCTTTGAACCCAGGTGATGCCACCTGGATCGCACGCGTTCTTGCAGGCTCGCGTCAACGTCCGCCCGACACATCGATCAGTGCGCCGGTCACGTAAGACGCGGCATCGCTTGCCAGCCAGGCGATCACGTCCGCCACCTCCTCCACGGTGCCCGCCCGGCCCATCGGCACGGTTTCCTTGATGCGTTCCACGCGACCCGCATCGCCGCTGGCGGCATGAATATCGGTTTCGATCAACCCTGGGCGCACCGCGTTCACGCGCACACCGCACCGTGCCATTTCCTTGGCGAGGCCGATGGTGAGCGTGTCGATCGCGCCCTTTGATGCCGCGTACGCGATGAATTCGTTGGGCGACCCGAGCACGGCCGCCTTCGATGACACGTTCACGATGGCACCGCCTTGCCCGCCGCGATCCCTCGACATGATACGCACCGCCTCGCGCGCGCACACAAAGGCGCCGAGCACGTTGACATCCAGGACGGTGCGGATGGCGTCAGCGCGGGTGTCTTCCAGCCGGGCGATAGGGCAGATCACCCCAGCATTGTTGACCAGCGTGTCGAGCGTCCCGAACGTATCTGTGACTGCCTGAAACATGCCGATGACGGAGGCTTCATCCGAGACGTCTGCCTGGATGAGAAAGGCGGCCGCGCCACGCGCCCGGACATCCTCGGCAACAGCCCTTGCCGCCGTGCCATCGCGGGCGAAGTTGAGCGCCACATTGACGCCAGGGGCCGCCATCCGGCGCGCGGCTGCAGCGCCGATCCCGCGGCTCGCTCCGGTGATGAGGACGGTGGACATTGTGGTCACCTGAAGAAGTGGCGCCGCGACGCCGCCGGCGGGGACGGGTCACAGATGCGCATCCCACCCGTCGGTCACGCAGGCATGTGGCGGAAAAAAGATGGCGATGGCACGTGACCGCCGGTGCGCACGGGCGACGCCGCGGCTGCGCGCCCCCT
Source organism: uncultured Hyphomicrobiales bacterium (assembly GCA_964527285.1). GTDB lineage: Bacteria > Pseudomonadota > Alphaproteobacteria > Rhizobiales > CAZGNQ01 > CAZGNQ01. Next base: position 7,375 of record CAZGNQ010000181.1, read on the forward strand.
GGATGCGCTCTATTCCGCCGGTTGGATCGCGGCCGATCCACCAACAGCAATGGCCGGCCCAT
>CAZGNQ010000182.1:0-7397 GCA_964527285.1 uncultured Hyphomicrobiales bacterium
AAGCCTGCCGGTCACAGCGTGGGTGGCGAACAGCTTCAAATAGCCTAAACCGTCCCCAGAAACGCCGATCGCCGTCACCAACACAACCACGACCGCGGCGAGCGCGAAGGTGACGATGATGTGGCTTGTGACGGTGAACGAGTAGGGGACCATGCCTAACACATTGCAGGCAAGAATGAACATGAACAACGTGAAGATGAACGGGAAATACTTCATCCCCTCGGTGCCCACGTTGCTCCGCACCGTTCCGGCAATGAACTCGTACGACAACTCTGCGATCGACTGCATGCGCGAGGGCACGAGCGACCGGTTGCCGGTGGCAATCAGGAAGAACAGCGTCACGGTGGAAATGGCGATGACCATCCACAGCGCGCTGTTGGTGAAGGAGGCGTCCACGCCGAAGAGATCAATTTCGCTCAGTCGCTTGATCTCGAACTGGTGCATCGGATCGATGCCGCCTGATTTTCCAGCGCTTGCCACGCAGAGCCCCCTTGTCGATGGGATTGTGACAGCCCGAAGCCATCACGCAGCCGGGGTCATACCCGTGTGCACACGTCTGTCAACATGACCGCAGGTCGATCAACGATCCTCAGCGTCGGACGCAGCCGACATTTCCGCGTTGAGTTGCCTGTATGTCGCTGTTGCGCTGCGCACGCTCGCCCCGATGCCGAAGATGACGAACAGGATCAAGAGCCACGGTGCCGTCCCCAACTGGGTGTCGAGCCACCAGCCGATTGCACCGCCAACGAACGGCCCGGCGACGATATCGATCGCAAGGCGTGCCACATAGCCATAAGCCTTGCCGGGGGACGGCCCGACGGGAGCGGGATTGGCGGCCTGCTTACGGGCGGCAATGCGCTCTTCCAGTGCAGCGCTCTCGCGGGCCAGCCGCTCACGCTCGGCACGTGGAATGGTGCCGCGCGGTGCACCGTTCAAAGCGTTACGCCTGCCCGTTTCACCATCGTCCGACATGGCTGGCTCCCCCGTGCGTTCTGACGCGCGGGGTCCCGGCGCGTCACACCGCCAGCGTCATGGCTGTTGCCTATCCCTTCAACTGGCCAGCCGCAACGCTTCGCGCGCCTGCAGCAGATCGACCGACACGAGTTTGCTGACGCCCTTTTCAGCCATGGTCACGCCAAACAGACGGTCCATCCGCGCCATGGTCATCGGATGGTGCGTGATGACCAGAAAACGCGTGTCGGCGTTTTTTCGCATCCATTCCAGCAGCGTACAGAACCGCTCCACATTGGCGTCGTCGAGCGGCGCATCGACCTCGTCGAGAACGCAGATGGGCGACGGGTTCGTCAGGAACACCGCAAAGATCAATGCCATGGCGGTCAGCGCCTGCTCCCCGCCAGACAGCAGCGACAGGGCTGCAGGTTTCTTGCCCGGCGGGCGCGCAATCAACTCCAGCCCGGCTTGCAGCGGATCATCGTTCTCAATCAGCTTCAGCTCCGCCTGACCCCCGCCAAAGAGCGTCGCGAACAGGTGCTGGAAGTGTCTGTTCACCGCGTTGAACGATTCCATGAGCCGCTGGCGGGCCGCGCGATTGAGCGACGTGATGCCGCGCCGCAGCTTATCAACCGCACCCTCCAGGTCTTCCAGGTCACCGGCCAGTTCCCCGCGCTGCGCATCAAGCGCGCGCAGGTCGTCATCGGCCTGCAGGTTCACGCCGCCCAGGCGATCACGTTCGGCGCGCAATTTGGCAAGGCGCGCCGCGAGGGCATCAAGTGTTGCCTTCAGCTTGGCGGGATCGAGCGCGGCGTCCTTGCTCGGGTTGTCTGCTTCGCCCTGCCCACCACCGTCTCGCACATGGCCATCTCGCCAGTCGCTGCCCAGATCACCTGCGGTGCGCAGGCAATCGTCCGGCGTTATTCCGTCATCCCCTGCGATCCGTTCACGGACGGCTTTCTGATGGGTGCGCGCGGCGTCAAGTTCCGCCTGCGCCCGGGCCCGTGCCTCACGCGCCTCCGCAACCGAACCTGTCGCCCTGTGCAGTTCTTTTTCCGCGGCTGCGGCGTCCGCCTCGATCTGCGCCAGCGCGTCGCGCGCGGCTGAGAGATCCTTTTCGGCCCGGGTCAGCGCCTCACGCAGGGCGTCCTGACGCCCGGCCAGTTGCTCCGGCGCCGTGGCCAGGCGTTCCAACGTCTCGTCGAGGCCCGCCCGTCGGCGCTTCAGGGTCTGCGCATGGTCGCTGGCCGCTGCTTGCTGGCGTGCGTTGGTGGCCAGGTCCCGGCGCGCGCGCACCTGCTGCTCGTCGATCTGCCGGGTGCGCTGATCAAGGGTCGTCAGCGCCACGCGGGCCGCCGTCTCTTCAGCGGTTTTTCTCTCCACATCGCCACGCGCCGCAGCCACCGCGGCTTCAAGATCCCCCAACGCCCCTTCCCGGCTGACCATCGCTTCGCACGCACGCTCCTGCGCCTCGACGGCGGCCGCGCGCTCTTCTTGCAGGCTTGCGCGGGTCGCAAGGGCGTTGCGCTTGTTCTCCGCCTCCTGAGCCGCGCGCTGCGCGCGCACGAGAGCCTGCTCGGCGTCGCGTTGGGCCCGCAAGGCACCATCACGGGCCCCCATCGCCGTGCGCAACTGATCCTCAGCCGTCGCCACAGCACCGGCCTGGCTTGCGGCTTCGGCCTTTAAATCCTCAACGATCTGCTGCGCGGTCTCCCGCGCGCTCCGCAGCTCAGACAGCCGATTCTGCGCTTCAAGGATGCGTGTGTTTTCCTCCCTGTCCGCGAGCGTCCCCACGTGCCCTTCCGCCCGCACAACGGTACCACATGCACTGACGGCGGCATCGCACCGAGCGGCGCTCACGTCTGCCGGTGTCGGGATCCTATCGCCGCTCAGCATGACACGGGAGAGATAATCAGCAAGCTCCGGCAGCGCATCCTCGGGCGCGTGCACAATCTCGTTCATGCGCGCGGGCGCTGTGGGCCAGTTGTGTGGGGCGGTTTTCGCCAGGGGCTGGGACCGCGCCTGCCAGTGGTGCGCCGAGGCGCCGGCATCCGTGGCCGGGATGACGGGATCCTGGAGACGGTCGGCAAACAGCGCAGCCACGAGATTTTCAAAGCCGGGTGCGACCGAGATCACGTCCATCAGGCGCAGATGATCCTGGACCGCCGCCGACCGCGCAGCGTCGGCTGTTTTTGCAGGCGACGCGTGAGCCGCCGCGGCTCGTTTTTTCTTCCCCTCACGCTGGCGACCGGCGGGTGCGGCGCTCTTGGCTGCCCCCTGCCGCCCCGTCAACGCGTCCAACGTCTCTATCTCGGTGGAGAGCCGGGCGAGCTTGAGTTCGGCCTCGCCAACCCGCGAAAAATGCTCACGCTCGCGCGTTTGTGCGGTTTCGCGCGCGCTCCGCGCGGCCTCTATGCATGCATCCACCCGCTCCAGGTCATCACGCGCCTGCGTCACAGCAGCGTCGAGGGCCATCGTGTCGGGCACGGCGGCGCTCGCCGCGTTTGCCTCCGCTTTCAGGCGCGCAACGGCATCGCATTCACGCTTGAGGGCATCGCGCGCTGCCGCCAACTGCGCCCGGGCACGCTCAGCCTCCTGATGGCGGGCGCGAAGCGCTGCCAGTTTCTGTGTCTCGGCGTCGAATGCCAAACGCGCCTCACGCGATGCCGCCTGGGCCGCTGCCGCCGCGGTTTCCAGCGCGCCGCGTCCAGCGCCCGCGGCGTCGCGCTCCTCTTCCAGGGCCTTGATCTCCCGCGCGAGCGCATCGGCCGCGCGCTCCAGGTCCAAAGCACGCCCCTCTTCGCGCGCCACATCCTGGTCCAACGTCTCCAGTTGCGCCTGCGCCGCCGCCCGGCGCGCTTCGGCCTCTTTGGCCTCACGCTCAAGACCCTCAGCCTCCAGGCGCACACGCTGCAGCACGGCCGCGCGTGTCATTTCATCATCACGCGCCGGCCCGATACGCGCCTTCACGGCATCGACGGCCTCCTGCGCGGCTTGTGCCGCCTTCGTTGCCTGGGCCAATCCGGTGAGCGTGGTCTGCCAAGTCGCCTCGCGCGCGGCGACGGCCAACGTGGCAAGCTGCCATTCCAGGAACAGTGCAAACGCCTCCGCCTGGGCGATGTCATCTGACAGCGCGCGGTAGCGCCGCGCCTGGCGAGCCTGGCGCTGGAGGGCGTTGCGTTGCGCATCCAGCCCGTCCACCACGTCCTTGAGACGCTCCAGATTGTTGAGGGTCGCGTTGAGCTTGAGTTCGGCCTCATGGCGCCGGGCGTGAAGGCCGGCGATGCCGGCGGCATCCTCAAGGATGCGGCGGCGCTGCTCGGGCTTGGCGCGTATGATCTCGCCGATCTGGCCCTGGCGCACCAACGCGTGGGAGCGCGCACCCGTGGCGGCATCCTCAAACAGCAGGCGCACATCGCGGGCACGCACGTCCTTACCGTTCAGCGTGTAGGACGAGCCTGCGCCACGCGCGATGGTCCGGCAAATCTCAATCTCGGCAAGCGTCCCTGCGAAGAGGTCGGCCATGATGTCGCGGACGACTTCGTGCCCTTCAGCTTCGCGCGGCGTGTCGCTGCCATGCGAACCGGGCCCGTTGCCGTCGTCGGCGTGTTCTGACTTCTCGTGCGCCGCAGTTCCCAGCGCACCGTTGCGTGCCGCTCGCTTCTCCACCGGGCGCTCGATGCGGACGGTCACGCTGGCGTGGTTGCGCGACGGGCGATGGTCGGTCCCGGAGAAAATCACGTCATCCATGCCGCCGGCGCGCATTGAGCGTGACGAGGTTTCCCCCATCACCCATCGCAGCGCCTCAAGCAGGTTCGACTTGCCACACCCGTTCGGGCCGATGACCCCGGTGAGGCCCGGCGCAATGAGAAGGCTTGTCGGCTCGACGAAGGACTTGAAGCCGGTCAGTGTGAGTTGGGCGATGTGCATGCCGGCACCACCCCCCGGGTTGCGCGCATGGGTCTTGGCGTACAATGGTGCCGTGTGCCCCGTTGGGCTTGGCTGCCGGCCACCATCGCGCTGGCGCGGGACGCTCCGCGCTCTTTAAATCATTGGTGGCCGACCGGCCCGCCAACAAAGCCCTGATTTGACAGCGCGATGCAACCAGAGCTCTGACCGCGCGCGCCCTTTCAGCCAAGCTGCGGGTCAATGATCCTGGCCAGATCATCAATGGTCAGGACGGAGCGATGCTGCTTGGCATTGATGAAGAACGTCGGCGTCCCGATCACGCCCAGCTCGCGGCCCCGATCCTTCACCCACTTGATGTGGTCAATCACGTCCTGGTTCTTCAGGCAGGCGTCGAACTGACCGCGTGTCATCCCGTACGCGCGTGCGACCTGAAAGATTTTCTCCGTGCGCACCTCCTGACTGACCCAGAGCGACTGGCGTTTCAGGTAGGCATCGTAAAGCGCGAAAAACTTCGACGCCGGCGCGCAACGCGTGACAAGCCAGGCATTGCCGGACGACCGACCAATGGGAAATTCGCGCAGGATGTAGCGGACCTTGCCGGTGTCGATATAGCGACGCTTGAACGTTGGCCACGTCTTCCGGTGAAACGCCGCGCAATACGGGCACGTGAGCGAGGCGTATTCAACGACGGTGACCGGCGCATCCTTGCGACCCATGGCGCGATCGCCCAACGGGCCCGCTTTTGCCAGATCAGCCGGCGTGGGGTTCTTGATGACCGCTCGGCGCTTCGGCCCACCGCCGCCAGCGCTCACATTCTCCCGGTCGAGTGCAGAAAAAAGCGCCGTTGATTGTCCGGTCTGCGCCACACCGACCACGCCCGGCGCACCCGGATCACACGCCGCGAGCAGGCCAACCAGGCTGGCAACGCCGAGACCGACGCCGATACGTGCTGCGGTCCGCCTAACACCGCTGGCGCACTGGCTCCTCGCACACTGGCTCTCGCTGGCCCTCGTCATGGACGTTCCGTCGCCCCCCTCGCTCAACCCTCGGCGTCGAGCCGGGCCACACGCACAGTGTCCCAGGCCCGACGCGGTGGTGGGCTATCCATAGCAACCCACAACGACAATCAGCTTTCGCCCTCAAGTTTCGGCTCAATGAGCTTTTCGAGGTCGGCAAGGGTCGCTGCGCCACGCACCAGTTCGCCATCCACGAAAAACGACGGGGTCGATGACACGCCAAACACGTCCGACGCCCGATCACGGATCTGGTTGATCCCATCGAGCAGCTTCTGGTCGCTCAGGCAGGTCTGAAAGCGTTCACGGGTGAAACCGGCCTGCTTGGAAATGTCCAGCAATGTCTGCACACGCTGGCTGGCAGAGACATAAGCCCACTGGTCTTGCGTCTTGAAGAGCAGGCTTAAAAACGGAAAATATTTATCCTCGTCGACGCAACGCGCCAGCATGGAGGCCGCCGCCGCGTAACTGCCGAGCGGGAACTCCCGGAAAATAAAGCGCACCTTGCCGGTGTCGATGTACTTTTCCTTGAGTTGCGGAAAGACCGTGTTGTGGAACGAGCCACAGTGGCCACACGTCATGGAGGCATACTCAACGATGGTCACCGGGGCATTCTCGTTCCCCAAAACCTTGTCGTCCAGAGCCCCGGTCTGGAGCAGGTCGGCCATCGGGATGGTCTTGGCTTCCTGCGCTTCGGCATGCGGGATCGTGGCGCCAGGCTGATTGAAGGCCACGAAGCCGGCTGCCACCACAGCGACAAGGCCAGCCGCAACAGCCGTCGCGGCGAACAGACGGCGGGGCCTGCTTGCATGCGCCTTTGCGCCGTCGTTGATCTCGACTTCTGGCGTTGTTTCAACGTGGTCCATGAAACATCCTCTCGCTGGCGCCGGCAGCGCGCATCGCGGTCCAACGCCCGTGGCTTGGCTGACAGGGCGCGGCAAACTCGATCCCGTCACTCTGAATAGGGCGCGGGACCGGTGCCACGGCCATCGCTTGACGGTGACAAAACGAACCTGAACGTGAGGTAACGGCCAAGACGCCGCAAGTTAAAGGGGTGCAACCGCCAGCAAAGGTGGCCTGCGCGGCGCGCAAATGTCACCGGGCCTGGACGGCGCCTGACTTGAGGGCCCTCACGATAGCCCAGCGAGCTCTGTGGCACGGGGCTTCCACCGGTTTATGCTTTTGACGCACGCGCATGGCCGCTCGACCCATGCCCTGGGTCCGCGCGCGCCCCGAGCCGGCCCCGAACTTCTAAGCCTTTGGAGCCTGCGCGACCCGGCGCCCCAACTGCGAAAGCGCCTTTTCCAGCGGATCCGCTGCACCGTCGCGGTCGCCCACTTGCGGCCGGGCGCTCACCCCATCTTGCCGGGATGCGACACGCGGCGGCTCAGCACGCCGCGCCGTGGCGCACCGCAGCGGCGCATGGTCTGTTACCGGCCGCAATGGGCCGCTGGCGAGCCGCGCACCACCCACCGGCGCCTGCACGAAGCGGATGCGCGTGACGGCGCGGTAGCCGAAGACCAC
>CAZGNQ010000183.1:0-7397 GCA_964527285.1 uncultured Hyphomicrobiales bacterium
GGCGTGCGGGGCCCCGGTTTGCGGTCCTGACGGGCGTAGCCGTAATAGGGCAAGACGGCTGTGATCCGCTGTGCTGACGCCCGTCGCAGCGCGTCGATGATGATCAGCAATTCCATCAGGTTGTCGTTCGCCGGGTAAGAGGTCGACTGAACGACGAAGACGTCCTGCCCGCGCACGTTCTCCTCGATCTCGACGAAGATCTCCATGTCCGCGAAGCGTTTGACGGTGCATTTGGTGGCTTCGCGCCCGAGGTATTTGCAGATGGCATCCACGAGGATGGGGTTGCTGTTGCCGGCAACGATACGCATTGGGCACCTGTTGTTCGCTGGAGCAGGGCAAACATGGACGCTCGGTCGCCACGTTCGAGGCCGAGCCGGGGGGCGGTCAGCCAGATCGGCGCTTGGGCGCCGGGCCCTGGCTGCGCTGTACTGGCGCGGTCGTCATAGGCTTTGTGACGAGTTTTTGTAAACGGGCCCACGGGGCTGATCGGCCGGTAAGGTCACGCAAACAAACGAAAAGAGGCGGACGCTCAACACGTCCGCCTCTCACGAGAGGTTGCGGTGGCTATGCCCGGGCGTCAGGGCAGCGAAACCAATGGCGTAGCGATTGCCTGCCGCCAGCCGGCAGATCGTTAGCTGCTCTGTTGCTTCATGAGCGAGACGACTTTGCCCACAGCCGAACGCGCCGCGCTGTCTGCCGTGCCGCCCCAACGCTGGTTGAGCGCACCCTGCGGGATCGTGTTCTTCTGGGAAACCGTCCCGACGCGTTTGCCGTCGGCGTCCAGCACCGTCCAAACGATCTGGATTGACTGTTTGCCGGCCGTCGGCGGGCCCAGTTTCACGTCACCCTTGACCGTATAGGCACCAGCCGGATCGCGTGGGGCAGTGTCCACACCTTGCGATTTCAGCGCGCGCTGGAGGGCCGCTGCAAGAGCCGTATTGCCGTCACCCGGCGCCCCGTTGACGGGGGGAACAAGCGCCACCTGACGGCCATCATTCGGCCGAACAGCAACCTGGCGTGTGGCGGCTGCCGCGGCCTGCCGCGCGCGCTCAGCCGCTGCGGTGGCTGAAGCCGATGCTGCACGCTGCGGCGCCGCAGTTGCGTTTTGCACCGCAGTGCGCGCCGCGTTCTGGGTGGAGCGCGCAACGGTTGCCGCAGCGGCTTGCGTCTGCTCTGCCGTTGCCGAGGCCGTTCTCACGGTGGCGGCTGTGTTGTTGGCCACCGCCTGTGCCGCAGCGGGCGGCGTCGCGCCCGGTGTCTCCTTCGGCACCCATGAGGCCAACTGCGCCGCCGTCTTCTGCGCAATGCCCTGCAGCATCTCCGGCTTCACATTCGCCCAAGGGTCTGCCTGCTTCGGGCCTTGCGCGATTTCTTTCCCGGAAATGCGGTGTACGCGCTTGTCCGAGCGATCAAGAACGTCCCAGATGTAGGAGACTTCTGTGCCTTTGGCGTCCGGCGATGCCACGATGTAGCCGCGAACGGTGTAATCCGACGACGCGCCCGCCGTCTTGGCCACCTGCAGGCTGTTCTTTTCCGTGGCGCTGATCAATGAGCCGGACAGCTGTTTGGAAACGCTCGCAGGTGCTCCGATGATCGGTGCAAACGCAACAGTTTTCCCCGCGCCCGGTTGCTGCGTGGCGCTGCTGTCCGCAGTCGTTGTGTTGCCGATCGTCGGCAAGAGTGAATTGTTCTGCGAGCAACCGGCCACGACGCCGAGCGCAGTCATGCCGACCATTGCCACGATGATCTGTGATGCCTTGCGGCGCGATTTGCGAACGCTGCGTCCAGCGGTGTGCCCGCCACCGACCGTCATTCCGTAGGTGTTCGTCACGATCCCCACCCCTTGCTGACCGATACCCCTCTCTCAACCGGTGACCAATACTGAGACGGCGCCACTGACTTCCCCACGAGCACCCTCACTCCGATATCACCTTTGCTCTTAGCAGAACGCACCGCAACGTCCAGAACCCTGATATTATGAAGTTGTTTCTGCACCGGTGGAGTTGGCCATAATCGTCTCGCGCGGTGTGGATAAGGCTTCTTCCAACACAATTGCGGAGATCTGACGGCCATAGTCCGGTTCGCCGCGATGGACACTGCGGCGGTAGCTGAAATAGCGGTCTTCCTGGGCGTAGGTACAGGCTGAAATGCGCCCCACCGCGGCAATTCCTGCCTGTTTCAGAAGATGTTCGACATAGGCCGGTAGATCGAATCGCGGTTTTGCGCCCGACTCTGGCAAGGAAAAAAACTGTTCGGTTGTGGTGTCGTTTTCCACGAATGCACGCTGGAAATCGTGGCCCACCTCGTAATTCGGCTGCGAAATGCAGGGCCCAATGGCCGCAGCGATTCGTTTGCGCTCGCCCCCGGCCTCTTCAATGCGTGCGATCGTGGCCTCCAGGATGCCGGCGCGGGCGCCCTTCCAACCGGCGTGGGCCCCGCCCACGATGCGCGCCTCGGCGTCGGCAAACAGGACCGGCACGCAATCGGCCGTGCTGATGGCCACCGCGAGCCCGGGTGTCGCCGTCACAATGGCATCAACACGCGGGCGGATCGGCTGCGGTGGATGTACGGGCCCATCCGTTTGCGCCACCGCTGGCAGTGGCCAGGGTCGATCGACGATGGCGGCATCAGCGCTGTGGATCTGATAGGCGGTCAGCAGTTTGTCCGGCGCAACGCCCAGCGTTGCGGCCATCCGTGCGCGGTTGGCCATCACGGCGGCCGGGTCATCATCTGAGCCCACCCCGCCATTGAGGCCCGCATAAAGTCCCGTCGAAAGCCCGCCAGCGCGCGTGAAGAAGGCATGGCGGATGCCGGGGAGGGCCGCCAGCTTCGCTTCGCGTTCGATGGCCGAGTCGGGCAACGGGCCCGAAGTGGCTGCCGGGGACATTTCGGCCCCACCGCCGGCCAGGTCGGCCGGCGCAGCCGTCGGAAAAACGATGCTCATCTCGCTCTCTCTCCCAACCCCGGCCGGCGCTGCGGCGACGCGTCCGTGTCAAACGCTCGGCACGGCATCGATCGCCCCCGTTACGGTGGCGCCGCGCAGAGGAGTGGCGCTCCCCTTTGCCGCCGGTCAGAACGTGATGCCATGCAAACGGCTGTCCATGGAAGGTCAAGCATGGCGTGGGCGAGGCAGGGCGGCGGTCGGCGAAGAGACAGGCGCGCTGTGCATGCGAGACGACCCTCACGGTGTCCCACTGAAAGGGAATGGCGGGCCGAGCGGCGCAGCGGCCATGGCGGGTGACAGCAGTGCCTGGACCAGAAAGCGATTGCCCATGCCCGGCACCGCCATCAGCCGCTGGATACCGCTTTCCAGTCGATTGCGCTGCCCGGGATCAGCGCCGGCAAGCAGGCGCTCTGCACGTGTCCGGATGCCGAGCGCCTCCAGGAAAGACGCCTGCGTGTGGGGTGGCGGGCAAATGAGGCCAAGGTCACTCATTGCGCCGGCAAACGCGGCGAAGTCCACATGGGCGGTCAGGTCGCTTTGGCCGAGGTCGGTCAGCACATCGACGCTGCGGTGCCCGGCCACCGCTTGCAGCGTGTCACCGAGCGCAGTTGCCGCGTGTCCATAATCAAAAAAGAGCGCCGCCAGGCGGGCATCTGGTGCTCGGACAAGATGGGCCAGCCCCGAGGCGAGGTCTGAAGACGCCCAATCGCGCCATTCCAGGATGCTGGCGTGGGTCGCGTGCCGGGTCACCTCGGCCAAACCGGGCGGCAGATCAACCGGTGCGCCTTTGCCGAACGCCAATGCGCAAGAACCGTCAGCATCGTTCACGTCGACCACGCGCTCGTGCCAGCGTCCGTCCGTGAACACACACTGGTGAACTGGGATGGTGTCGAGAAACTCATTGGCGATCACGAGTGTCATTGCGTCAGCGCCGGACATCTCATCGGGAATGCTGGACATGTCGTTATGCCACGTCACGGCCAGCGGGGTGCTGCCGACCGGCGTTGCAGCGATGGTCTGCGCCTGCAGCGGCTGCAGTGTCGCGTTGATCTCGACGCAATGGACCCCGCCGCCGCGGCGCACGGCCGCCAGGAAATCGGGTACGATCCGGGCGCTGCGTAAGAGGTCCGACATCAGCGTTCCGCGCCCCGGGCCAAGTTCAATCAGACGCAGGCGCTGCGGTGCGCCGGCGTGCTGCCATGCGACGACACACCAGACCCCGATCAATTCGCCAAAGCACTGCGAAATCTCCGGTGCGGTCGTGAAATCGCCAGTGGCGCCGATGGCTGCATTTTTACGGTAATAGCCGTGACGCGAGTGCGCGAGCGCCCACGCCATCACCTGGGCGACCGAAACGGGGCCGGTTGCACGGATCAGGCGCGCGATGATCTCGCTCAGCGGTCGGCGCGGCATAGGGCCATCCTTTTCAGGTCGGCAACGCTTGTCCGCCGCAGCGTGAGCCATCAGGCACCAGGCACCCGGTGCAGGTGGATGCCCCTTGCGCGCGCAGCGAGACGAACGTGGGGCTGGCAATGGGCGCATGTCGCCCGTGCTGCAGCGGCCCAGACGGCCAGATCGGCCCAGGCGTTGCCAATGTATTCAAAGTCGTCACCAAAACGGGCGAGCAAGGCGTCACGCTTGCGTGGGCCCGTGCGATTGATCGTCCCGTCGCTCCCGATGACATCCTCGAAGGGACCAAGGGCGGCTGCCACGCGTTCGGCAACTGCCTGGTCAGCCCCGGTGGCCAGATGGATGCGCTGGCCCGCCGACCGCGCGACATCGACGTAGGCCATGACGGCGGCAGAACGTGGCAATGCTGCGATGTCTTCGCCGCTTTCGCCTGCGTGCTCCGCCAGCCATCGCTTCATGGGCGCGGTCCGTGCCCCGGAAGCCCAGATGGCCGCCAGCGTTTCGCCCGGTCTGGCTGCGAGCGCACGCCTCAGTGCGCGGCGGCTGACGTCACACAGCACCAAGGTTCCGTCCAGATCGACGCACAGGTGCGTGGGCATGGGACGCGCGACGCTCAACGGATTCGCCCCCGCAGCCAGCTCCCACCCGGCCGTTGATCTGCGCGCATCGTTTGCGAACCAACTGCGCCCGTTCGTGCCGTTGCCGGTTGGGTCCGCTTCGATCCACCCGCGCTCCTCATGCCGCCTCGGCCAGTTGTGTGCACGTGAGGGTCTGGGCCGAGAGGCCCGCGAAAGCATCGGCACGGCAGGTGAGCACAATGACCTGGTGATGCTGGCTGGCTTGCGTCAGGACGTCGCAGACCGCTGCCAGACGGCGCTCATCCGAAAACGCAAATGCGTCATCAAGGATCACTGGCATGCTCTGGCCCTGTTCGCTCAGGAATTGCGCCAGGCTCAGGCGCGCGATCATGTGCACCTGCTCTTTTGTGCCGGCACTGAGCCGGGCATGCGGCTCCGGCACCCCGGCGCGGTGAAGCCCCCGAAAAGCCAGGGCGTCATCAATCGTCAGGTCGGCGTCCTGACCCATGATGGCCGCCAGCGGCGCGCGCATCCGTCTGCGCACTGGACCCGCCAAGTCAGCACGTCGGGCGTCGAGTGCCGCATCAAGCCGCGTCAGCAGGAGCTCCAATGCCTTGACGTCTCGCCGGACGGCCTCAGCCTTGCGGCGCGCGTGCAGGTGCTCTGCCTCGGCCTCGCGCAGTGCCGCAGCATGATCGGCCTCGTTGTCCATCTCAATCTGCTTGGCGAGGCCCAGCACTGTGTCCTGGCGGGCGCGCAACGCCTTCTCCGCCTCGGCCTGTTCGTGGGCAAGGTCGGCCCGTTGCGCCACAAGGTCGGCCACCGGATGCGCTTGCGCCTGCTCGTCCAATGTCGTCACTTGCCGACGTGCGAGCAGCACGTCCTCCAAGGCGCGCGCCTCTGCTTCCTTGCGGGCGGTCAAGAGCGCATCGCGCTCATCAGGTGGTGGCAGTTGTGACTGGGCATGCTGCAACGCTTTGGCCCGATGGGTCACGTCGGCGTGCGCTGCCACCAGTTCGTGGTGTTGCGTGGCCAGAACATTGGCGAGGCGGTCCAGGGCAGCACGCGCCTTGACAATGTCTTGCGCGTCGGCACCGTCCTGAAACGCATCAAGGATATCGTTGTCGGATCGGTCCTGCCCGCAGGCCTGCGCGATCAGCGTGCGGACCTGCGCGTGAGACGGCTGGTCCGCGCTGGAGGTGTCCGCGAAGGGATCATCGTGGCTGTCGACGCAGGCACCGCGCATGTTGGGGTCAATCGCCTCAAGCCTGGCCCGCGCCTCCGACGCCTCTTGCTCCAGTGTCGACAGTCCAGCCGGTGCCAGCAGCGCAAGGGCCTGGCGGGCGGAGGCGAGCTGTGTCTCACGATCCCTGATCTGGGCCATGCGTTGCGTGACATCGGCCTGATCCGCCGCATCGATCTCCGCCAGCGCAGCGCCAAGTTCAGCCCTGATCCCCGGCAGGGCGTCGCCTGCCGCGCTCTTCGTCGGTTCGATCACGATCGCGCCGACGCCTTCAATCTCAATGCGCCCGCCATCTGGCAGGAGCGCCGTTTCACCGGGCATGACATCGGCGCCACCGAGAGACACCGCTGCCGTCGAGCCGGGCGCCCGTTCAAACCGGACCCGCGGTGCTTCGGCATCGCGCGCTGCTTCGAGTGCCGTCAGCCGCTGCGCCAGGGCATCGATGCGTTGAGCGATCTTTGCCACATGGGCATCCGCCGTCTGCGCCGCCTCCAAGGCGCTCACTGAGGCGGCGGTCACACGTGCTTGTTTGAACCGTTCGTCCAATGTCTCGACAGCATCACGCAGGCGTTCATGCTCGGCCCGCGCGCGCGCACGCGCTTCGCGATCGGCCAACCAACCGCGCGTCCGGTTCAGAACCTCAAGCCGTTCCGCCGCTTCCACGAGGCAAAGGTCGACGTCATCCGACGCATCGATGCCGCAGCGCTCCGCCTGTGATCGCAGAGCCGTCCTTGCCGCCGCCAAGCCAGCACTTTCGCGTTCTGCTGCCGCAATTGCATCGCTCAGCCCTTGCGCCTGCGCTTCGGCCTGGCGATGGGCCAGCCGCGCCGCACTGAGGCGTTCGTTGGCGACCTCCAGGTCGCTGGCCAAGACGCGGCCGGCTTCGATCTTTTCATCGAGTGTTTTGAGCCGTCCTTTGAAATCGGCACGCAGCAGGTGCGCGGCCGAGGCGTCGGCAGCGGCTTTCTCGGCCGCGAGTGCCTCAAAGCGTTTCGCGGCGTCGAGATGGCGCTCCCGCGCGGCCTCCCACGTGTTGCGAGCCGCTTGCTCCCGCTGGATCAGTGTCTTGAAACGCTGGTTCGGCTTTCGCCCTTTCGGCGTCAGCCACTCTTCAAGGCGGCGCTCAACCTCGGCGCGCACGGCGCGCACATCCCGCGACACGGCGACGTCGGCCGCCTCGCGCTCTGCTGCAGCGATGATTTCATCACGCTGGTTGGCCGGC
>CAZGNQ010000184.1:0-7389 GCA_964527285.1 uncultured Hyphomicrobiales bacterium
TTAACTGTGGCACGTTGCTCAGCAAAGACGCGACAAATCCCACAAACCGAAGCGACTCGAGCAACCCACCAGTTAGCGCCCTTACGGCAAGAAGGTCTTCCACGAACCTCACGGAGGCGTTCACTGAAATGTCGTCTAGTTTGGTTGGAACGAGTAAATTCCGTGAGGCTGCCAATGCCTGCATGGTACCAATGGTCAAGCGGGGCGGGCAATCAAAAATAATATAGTCGAAGTTCTGAGCAATCAACTGACTTGCCATGGCCCGCCGAATGTTGAGCCGCGCATCCTGGCTATGACGGTCTGCAAGCCATTCAATCATCACGCGATTGTCTGCTTCGGCTAAATCGAAATACGCGGGGAGAATGCTCAGCCGCTCAGGAAACTCGTCAATATTGATTGTTGGCTGTATGATGGCATCCAAAAGACTCTGATGTGTCAGGTCACCAGAGATGAGCCGGTTTGCTGGGCTCAAGGGCTGACCGCCTGGCTTCCACTCGCGGATCTCTAAGGCCATCTTCGAGAGTGAGCCCTGGTAATCGAGATCGACGAGTAAGACCTTGAAACCCTGCTTCACTAATGCAGCACCAACACAGGCAGCGACGGTAGTTTTACCGACCCCACCTTTGAAGTTTGCAATCACGATTGTTTCAGCCCCCACCGGAAATTGATCCGCCTGAACGGCTTTATCGCCGATTAGGTTTTTCGCCTCCCTCAGCGGTCTACTGAAAATGCCCAGACTTTCCTTGGCTGGCCGCAGCGCCCCACCGGTCCGGCGCACCGTTTGTCGCACGCGGCGCAGGTTCAACCACGGATCGACAAAGAAACGATAGACCTGCCGCCCAAGATATAAAAGAGCCGCGCCGGCCATGGCCGTGAGGACGGTGCCGAGCCAGACCCCGACTTCCTTACCCAGAAGATCGACGGCAAGGTCGAACAAAAAGCTGAAGTACTGACCCATCTCAACCACCCCTTAACGCAAAACACCGCGCCGGAGTGTGGCACGGTGTTTAGACGACGGTCAGTGTTCTTCGATCGCCGGGTGCCAAACAGAGATGGCGTGTGGCGCATAGACGCCCGCTGCCGCGCGGGCCGACGACCCAACGGGGCGGCGGCGCCAGCCCCCCTCACACGTGGATGGCGCTGGCTTCCTGATCGATGGAGGCGATGAGGGCGTCGGACAGACCGAGTTCTGTCGCAAGTGCCTTGAGGAATGCGCGCTCGGCGTGGGTGTCGGGCTCAATTGCCACGCGTGCGGCCGCATAGACCCGCGCGGCCTGCTCAGCGCCCGTCACTTCGGCTGCGAGGCTCGCCGGCGTGGGCGGGTTGGCGAAGATGTCATCGATGAACTGCGCTGCGTCGGCATCGACGCCGGCGTTCTGTAGGCCGGCCGTAATCTGTTCGCGCTCGCGCCGATCCACGATGCCATCGGCCGTGGCCGCTGCCGCCATGGCCCGCACATAGAGCAACGCGTCGGCATCGCTGAGTGCCGACGGTTCGAACCCGGAGCCGGACGGTGCCGGTGGCACAACGCCATCGGGCGTCCCGGGCATAGCACCCCCCGGTTCTGCGGCCCCTGCCTGCGATTGCCCGGCGCTGGCGGCCGCACCCGCCTGATGTTTGCGGTAGGCGTTGTAAGCCAGGCCACCAATGAGGGCGAGCCCGCCAACTTTTGCCGCATCGATGGAGAGGGATCGTCCGGTCTTGGTCCCCAACAGGAGCGCACCAAGGCCACCCACGATGGCACCTGCCGCGGCCGGGTTCTGCCCCACCCAGCCTTTGGCCGAATTCAGCAGATCGCCAGCCGATTGCCCCCCCGTCAGGTTGCGCACGGTGTCATCGATGCGGGTGGACGCGCCTGTGGCGGCGTCGAGATCACGGGCGCCCTGGCCCACGCCATCGGTCGCCTGGCCGAAGATGTTGCGCGCCATTTCCGGCAGGCTCTGGGCATTTTCGCGCGCCGGATCGCTCCCCTGTGATGCGCCGGCCGTGAACGCGTCCAGCAGTTTTCGAGCATCGAACATGGCAGTGTCTCCGCAAAAATGGCTCTGAACACAGGTATTGCACCGCACCGGCGGCGACAAGCACGCGCCGACGGGCCAATGCGCAATCGGGACGCGTGGAAGCGGTGCCGATGCCGGCGATCACGCCGGGCCGGGCGGTGACGGGGGCACTGGCGGTTCGCTCGGACCGGCACGACGGGTGCGCACGTGCGGCGCCAGTTCCACGATCAGTACGGCAAGAAGAATCACGCCGCCCCCCAGCATGGCCACCGGCGCCAACCGTTCACCGAGCAGCAGGGCGCCGCTGACGGCTGCGAACAGACTTTCCGTGCTCATGATCACGGCCGCGTCGGAGGCCGGCGTGTAGCGCTGCGCGATGGCCTGGAGTGAAAAGGCAATGCCGCCCGACACGACGCCGGCATAAAGCAACTCGGGCCCTGCATTCCAGATCGCACTCCATGTGGTCGTCTCGAAGGCCAGCGCGAACGGCAGGCAGATCAGCGCCGTGACCACATACTGCCAAGCCACCACCGTGAGCGGACGATGCGTGCGCCGCACCGCCTCGCCCAGCAGCACCACATGCAAGGCCCAGCCAAGTGCGCCCGGCAGCATCAGCCAGTCGCCCATGCTGAAGGCCGACAGTTCGCCTCCGCTGAGCAGCCAAACGCCGAACACGGCGAGCGCAGCCGCGGGCCAGATGACCATCCGCGGTGTCTCGCGAAAAAGGACAAGCATCGCAAAGGGCACGATCAGAACGTAAAGCGCGGTGAGAAACCCAGCGTTGCTGGCGCTGGTTGTCTCCAGGCCAACCTGCTGGAACAGCGCGCCGCCGGCAAAGGCTGCGCCGACGCCAATAAGCAGCAGCGGTATGGCGCCCGGCTGGTCCTGACCATCGCGCCCGCCGGCATTGCCAGGCCGTGCTGGCGGGCAGCCACTTTCATCCTGCGCCGATGTCTGCGCTCTGGCCGCCCGCGCTTCCCGCAACGCAAGTGGGAAAACGAAAAGGGCAGCGATGGCGAAACGCAGCGCGGTGAACGTGTAGGAGCCGAGATCGTCCATCGCGGTCTTCTGCGCAATGAACGTGGTGCCCCAGATGGCCGCAGCGATCAGCAACAGGCCATCAGCTTTCAAGCGTCCCAAATGCATGCTCCTGGCTGCGGGCTCGGGCACAGTGTGGTGAGCACCTCAGGCCGGAGGCGCCGTTGGGCAGACAAACGCGCACCGAGGTGCGTCACAGCCCACGCACCAGATTGCCGATCATCAGGATCACATAGCCGGAAACGGCCAGCCACAGGTTCTGATTGGGGAACTTGAACGGCACCTGGAGGATGCCGAGGTGGGAGATCACGGCGACCAGAACGAGCAAGAGGGAGATGAAAAACACGAAGATCGTCGGAGGATTGAGACGCATGGCAGCCCCTTGTCTGACCGGACAGGACGGGTGTGCAGACCTGGACCGGGCATAATTGAGAACGCTGAGCATGTGACATGGCATGAAGCGTGTGGCGAGGGGGTGCATGCACCGGCAGAGGCAACCGAGCGGGCAGCGTTGCACCGCGGGCGCCAACGGCCTAATCCACCGCTGCACACGAGCAGCCAGCCCGCTGTCCGGGTCAGGCGCCGAAGCGCTGCCGCCGCGCCGAAACAGTCCACGCGCCCGATGGGCCCCGCATTGTTGCCAACGCTAGGTCCGCCCCCGCCATGCCCGCTCCCTCAGCCGACACGGCGACCGCGCCCATCCCAAACCTGTTCGTCTGCATCGGCGCGCAGAAGGCCGGCACCACGTGGCTTGCGCAAATGCTCGGCGCCCACGCCGACATCTTTGTCTCGCCGGTGAAGGAGTTGCACTATTTCGATCACAGTGCCGGCATCACGCAGCACCTGGAGGGACGGCGGCGGCGCTCCCGGTTCCGCAAGTATGTCCAGCGCCTCGCCACGCAGCCGGGCCGCTTTGCCGCCCACCGCGCACAGTTCGCCTGGTATCGGGACTACATGCGCACCACGCTGGATGATGCATGGTATGCGCGGCTCTTTGCCCATCGCGGGGCGGCCACATTCGCCGGCGAAGCAACGCCGGAGTATGCGCTGATCGGCGCGGACGGCTTTGCCCACCTCAAGCGCCTCGCGCCCGACGTGAAGATCATATTCGTCTTGCGCCACCCGGTGCGCCGCGCCTGGTCGCAGTTGCTGCACCACTGCCGGCGCGAAGGACTGGATGCGGGGCGGATGCCGGTGTCCGAAATGCAACGGCGCGTGTCGCAACCCGAGTTCCATCGGTTTTCCGACTATCTTGCGACGTTGGATGCGCTCAGTGGCGTGTTCCCGCCCGATCAGATCGGTGTTTTTTTCTACGAGGATCTGCACGCCGAACGCGCTGCCAGTCTTGCCGAAGTGGTCACTTTCATTGGTGCGGATCCCAGCCTGTTGCCGTCGGACCGACTTGCCGATGCCGTCAACGTTTCTCAGCGGGTCGCGCTGCCGGAGGCATTTGAGCGCTATCTGGCCGATCGCTACGCTGACATCGCAACAGGTGTGCGGGTTCGGCTTGGCGCGCTACCGGACACGTGGGACGCCACGTGGGCGGCAGGCAGCCACGCAGTCGATCCGTTACCTCCGGCCGAGGAGGCGTCAGGCGATGGCTGATCGCCCCTGGCCCGAAAAGCGGGCTTTCATAGCCCACGCCTTGCGCCGACCCCCTTACTCGTTGGATTGAGACGCTGCGCCGGCCCGTTGTGGTTGTCGCAGGACCGGTTCATGACAGTGCTTACGAGCCGGCACGACAGCCCCGGCCGGTCAGCGCACCGGCATCCTCAGGCGGGAGACACCACCATGGCCTTTCTTTCCGACACCCTGGCGCGCGTGAAGCCGTCGCCCACCATCGCTGTGACAACCAAGGCGCGGGAACTGCGCGCGGCCGGCCGCGACGTCATCGGGCTCGGGGCCGGTGAGCCGGATTTTGATACGCCCGACAACATCAAGGCGGCGGCGGTTGCGGCCATCAACGCCGGGCACACCAAGTACACTGCCGTCGACGGCATCCCGGAGTTGAAGGAGGCCATCGTCGCCAAGTTCGCGCGAGAGAACGGCCTCACCTATGCGCCCGAGCAAGTGTCCGTCGGCACGGGCGGCAAGCAGGTGCTCTACAACGCGCTCGTTGCGACGCTGAACCCGGGCGATGAGGTCGTGATCCCCGCGCCCTATTGGGTGTCCTATCCGGACATGGTGCTTCTCGGCGGCGGTACGCCAGTGTTTGTTGAGACGCGCCTGCAGGACGGCTTCAAGGTCGCACCGGAGGAGCTTGCCAAGGCCATCGGACCGAAAACGAAGTGGGTGATCCTGAACTCCCCCTCCAACCCTTCTGGCGCGGCCTACACGCGCGGCGATCTCGAGGGTGTGGCCGAAGTTCTGCGCGCCAATCCACACGTCTACGTCCTCACGGACGATATGTACGAGCACCTCGTTTACGATGATTTCGAGTTTGTGACGATCGCACAGGTCGCGCCCGACCTCTATGACCGCACGTTGACGATGAACGGCGTCTCGAAGGCCTACGCCATGACGGGCTGGCGCATTGGTTACGCGGCAGGTCCGCGCGACCTGATCAAGGCGATGGGCAAGTTGCAGTCGCAATCAACATCGAACCCGTGCTCGATTTCGCAGTGGGCCGCCGTGGAGGCGTTGAACGGCGCGCAAGACTTCCTCCCTGAGCGCGCAGCTGCCTTCAAAGCGCGGCGTGATCTGGTGGTGGACATGCTGAATGCGGCCGATGGCATTCACTGCCCTAAGCCCGAGGGTGCGTTCTACGTCTATGCGTCGTGCGCCGGATGCCTGGGCAAGACGAGCGCGGGCGGACAGAAAATCGAAAGCGATGAGGACTTTGTCACCGCGCTGCTGGAGGAAAATGACGTTGCCGCCGTTCATGGCGCTGCGTTCGGCTTATCGCCGTTCTTCCGTGTCAGCTATGCGACGTCCACCGAGGCGCTTGAAAAGGCGTGCACGCGCATCCAACAGTTCTGCGCCAGCCTGAAATAGGGCGATGCGGTCGGGGCGGCGCGGCGGCGATCAATTTGCTGCACCCGCCCCACCTGCCTGGAACCGGTTGAGAAACAACACCATGAAATCGAGAGAGGAAATCCTGGCGATCCTGCGCGCGCACGAAGCGGAACTGCGCGCAAAGGGCATCGTGCGGCTGAGCCTGTTCGGCTCCGTCGCCCGCGGCACGGCGACCGAAGGGTCGGATGTTGACATCGCCGTCGAGTTGGACCCCGAGGCACGGATCAGCGGGTTCGGGTTCGCGGGGTTGGAGCAGGAGATTGAGGATCTCCTTCAGGTCCACGTCGACCTGACCAAAGAGCCTGTATCAAAAGACAAGCTGTCGCGCGAAATCGACAGGGACCGCGTCATTGCCTTCACGTAATCCGCGTCTTCGTGTCGAAGACATGCTGCACAATGTGCAAAGTATTGAGCGGTATGCCAACGGCTTTACCTGGGAAGAGCTGCAAGGCGATGAGCTGCGTCGCGATGCGATTGAGCGTTGCATCGGCCGTATTTCCGAGGCCGCTGTAAAGCTGGCGGAATTTACGGAAACTGCCGCACCTGAAATCGAATGGGTCCAGATCCGGCGGATCGGCAATGTGATCCGCCATGAATATGATCGTGTGGATTTCGATCTGATCTGGAACATCATTCAAGACGAACTGCCGCAACTCAAGGCCGCATGCGAGCGGATGCTTGCCACGCTCCCGCCTGATCCGGAGTGATGCGGCCCACGGATGGAGCGAGCGAACGCCAAACCTCGCGTCACCACGTCAGCCCATCATCGCAGCAGGTCAGCCCGCCTCGGCCTCGCCACTGCCCAGCGCGGTCTGCGTCACCAGCGGATCAACACGCGGCCAGAGCGCTTTGCCATCCGCGCGCACCCACATGGGATCACTGGGCGTGGAAACACGCACCTCAAGCGCCCGGCCAGTGATGCGCGACGGGTAGCGATGGCTGCGCCCGTAGGCGAGCGCCCAGCGCGTACCAGGGATCGGGTTGAGCATCGCGCGCACGGCGGGATCACCGGCTTTCTTGAAATGCGCGATGTCCCAGTCCTCCACCATGCCCTCGCAACGCGTGCGCACCCAGCAGTGCATGCCGGGCGCGGCGGGGCCGGGCTGATCGGGGATGAACTGGCACGTCAGGTAGGTGGCCTCGTATCCCGCCGCCCGCAGCGCTGCGACGAGGAAAGTATTGATATCAATACAATTTCCGGAAGCACAGGCGACCGTGGGTACGGTATCGCGCGCGTGGTACCAGCGGTCTTCCTCAGGCACCTTGCCATAGGTGAAGCGCATCGCCGTCGCTTCCACGATCGCCGCAATGCCTGCCCGGCCATCGCGCTCTGCCA
>CAZGNQ010000185.1:0-7378 GCA_964527285.1 uncultured Hyphomicrobiales bacterium
CCTCGGTGCCCCAGTCGAACGGCAGCAGGATCTGCTTGCCCTTGAACTGGCCGCCGAGCGTGGCGCTGTCACGCATGAAAGACGGGATGATCGCGCCCGTGTTCACATCGCCCGGAACCTCTGCGAAATACGTCTCGCCGTCCTGGTCAACGTAGTTTGCGGAGTTCGTGATCGACGGCATCACGATGTCGAAGCCCTTGCCGCCGTTGGCCTTGACGGTGCTTTCAGCCTCGTCGTTGGAGCCGTAGGTCGTCAGAGCGAGCTTGATGCCGGTGTCCTTCTCGAACTTCTCGGCGATGTTCGGCTGGACGTAGTCCTGCCAAGCGAAGACCTTGACCGTGCCGGATGAGGCGAGCGCATCGTGCGCGCGCAGAACGGCCGGCATGGCAACGGCGGCGGCGCCCGCCTGCACGAAAGAGCGACGTGAAATCGTCATCGGTTGGACCCTTCAGGTGATGTTGCAACCACGAGAACTGGCCATAGCCGCGGACGATGACAGAGCCGCAACAGTTCCATGACAGGCACATGAAGGTCTAGATGTGTCGGGCCTATCGTGTTTCGGGAGGCGGCTTTGCGCCGGCTGAAGCGCTGCTCAGGGTCTGGCGCCGCGGCAGGTCACCCTTCGGCGTCAGTGCCCGCATCAAGTGCCGTATCGATCCGCTGTTTCAGCCGCCGCACCACGCGCTGCGAGCCCCAGACGGACAAATGACTTCGATCGGAATAGTTCGGCAGGCTTTTCTCGATCGATTTGCAGTGGGTTTCATCGCACAGCGCATCGAATGGATCGATCCAGGCAATGCGGTCGCGCCCGCGCCGTGCGATCTCGCCCGCCAATTCTTTGTTCCAGCGCGCTATGCGTTCAATCTCTCGCGAACCGCGGTTTGCGCGGCTGCAATCGGGTGGCTGAGGCAGCCACGACAGTCGGCTGAGGCAGGCATAGGGGGCCACAGGCCCGAATTGCGGGACAGCGCCGATCACGACAATCTGCGGCACGCCCGTGTGCTCCTGGACCTTGAGCAACTCGTCCACCACAAAGCGGGCGGCTTCGGCCATCGGTGCGTCGCGAAACGAAAAGCGCCGGCCGTCACCTGTGTCGATCAACCGGCTTTGCGCGATCCTCAGCCAGGACTCTGAAATCAACATCGACCGCGGCGTTTGCCTGATCGCGGCGAAGGCCTCGCGCTTGGCGTTGGTGCATTTGCTGGAAACGGTGCCGCCCTGAAGCGCCTGCACGCTCAGAGACCAGAAATCGCAACTGCCCCAACGGTAGAAATGGAAGCTGGCGTTCGGATAACTTCGCGACAGCCCGTGGAAATAATGGCGCGCGTGCGAATCGCCGACGAAATAGGCCGTCGGTGCGCCCGGTCGCGTGGTGCACAAAATGGTGTTGCAATCCCGACCGCCATAATAAGCCTTATGGAAGGATCGGGCGCTGGCAAAATCGAGGCGGTCGTCGGCAAGGCGCCAATCCCATCCGCGGGCCAATGCCGCGTGGGCCGCCGGCGCCATCGCGACGAGGCCGACAGCAGACAGGACGGCGGCGTAGCGCAAGGGATGGGCATGGCGCACCCACTCGGCACGGCGATAACGCGCTTCCACCAGACCATATACCGCGATGGCAAGCAGTGTTGAGACAGCAAGGCAGATGACCTGATCGCCAGCCGTCAACTCGCGGAGCGTGACGTATTTGTAAAGGACGATCACCGGCCAATGGACCAGATAGAGCGAATAGCTGATTGTCCCGATGCCGATCATCAAAGGGTTGGAGAGCAGACGCCCGGCGTGGCGCGCGTTCCCGGCACAGAGAACAAGCGCGGCGCCCACGCAGGGAACCAGACTGGCAAGCCCTGGAAAACGCGTGTCGCCTGAAAATGTGAAAACGGCTAATCCGATCAGCACCAGCCCGATCAGTAGCAGAGCGTCGTCCAGCCAGGCATTCCGGCGACCGCTTTTTTCGGCCCACACAAGCAGAGCACCAAGACCGAATTCCGCAAGCCGGAAAGGCAGCAAAAAGAATGCCCCTGCCGCATCATGGTCAATCATCAATTCGGCAGCGGCAATGCTCACGCAGCAGACAGCGCCGATGGCAACCGGCTGCCATACTCCCCGCGTAACGCCGACGAGCGCAAGCAGCAGCACTGGAAAGACGGCGTAGAATTGCACCTCAACGCCCAGCGACCACGTGTGGAGGAGCGGTTTCGTCTCGGCAGCCGCGTCGAAATATCCGGCATCGAGCCAGAACAGAATGTTGGAGAAGGACAGCATTGCGCCAATGAGCGTTTCGCCCAACGCACTGAGATGCTCAGGTGAGAGAATGAACGCGGACGCAATGAACGTCAGCAGCAGTGTTGTGAAAAGAGCGGGAAACAGACGCCAGGTCCGCCGGATATAAAAGCGCGCGAATGAAAAGCGGCCATCCTGCATGTCCTGCAGCAGGATCTTTGTCATCAGGTAACCGCTGATGACGAAGAAGACGTCGACGCCGACGAAGCCGCCCGCCCAGCCCTCCAGATCGATGTGGAACAGCAGCACACTGATGACCGCGACGGCGCGCAGGCCGTCGATCTCGGGGCGGTAGGCTGGTGTCATGGACGTCCCCTGGTGTGAGCTACGCCTCTGCAGGCGTTGGGTTCGCGTGGTTTGGGCTGCAAGTCGTTTCTGCCGCAAGGGGGGAAGCCGGGTGGCGGTGTGATGCTGGCGAACCGCGTCGGCGTGTGTGGCATAGGTGCGTTGACGTCGGGACAATTGGGGTGCCGGCTTGTACTCCACACTTGCCATGTGGAGTACAACGTCTCATCTTGTACTCCACACAAGCCATGTGGAGTACAGTTTGTCCTGATGGTCTCTTTCGCCTCACAAACGATGTTCGCTGACCTGCTGCAGCGCTGCCTGGACGCCGAGTTCGATGAGGCCTTCAGCCCAGCAGACGGCTATTTCCGCAAACACAAGCGCGGCAACCGCTATTATTGGTACTTTGTCACGGGCGGGCGCGCCAAGAAGCTGACGTACGTGGGTCCGGTGACGGACAAATCCATCACGGACCGGGTCTCGCGCTTTGAGGCGATCAAGTCTGACTTTCGCGAGCGCCAATCCACCGTGCGCGCCCTGGCTGCGGCCGGTCTGCCAGCGCCGGACGGGCTGACGGGCCGCATCATCGAGGCCATGCACGACGCCGGCTTTTTCCGGTTGCGCGGCGTGCTGGTCGGGACGGTCGCCTTCCAGTGCTATGCGGGCATTCTGGCGATCGACATGGCGCGCGATGCGCTGCAAACGGGCGATGCGGACTTCGCGCAATTCTGGGGCATCAGCGAAAACATCGACGACGCCATGCCGCCCGTGCTGGAGGTGCTGCAGGGCGTTGACCCGACGTTCGTTGCCGTGCCGTCCATCAATGATCCGCTGGTCACGGCGAAGTATCGCAACACGCCGTCGTCCGGTGGGCCGGGTTACATCATTGATATCCTGACACCCAACCGCGGCAGCGACGGTCACGCGGGGCGCATGGCCAAGATGAAGGCCTTAGGCGGATCTGGTGCGCAGCCGCTGCGCCACCTGGACGATCTCATCCATGAGCCCGAGCGGTCCGTGTTGCTCTACGGCGCAGGGGTGCCGGTCTCCATTCCGAGGGCTGAACGCTTTGCGATCCACAAGTTGATCGTTGCGGTGGAACGGCGCGATCAGGCCAAGGCGGCGAAGGATGTGCGTCAGGCCAGCATTCTGATTGAGGCTTTGGCGGTGCAGCGACCGGGGGAGTTGGCGCTGGCGCACGCCGAGGCGTTGGCGGCCGGGCCGAAGTGGCGGGACAAGCTGGAGGCCGGCATGCTGAGGCTGCCGTCTGCGGCCCAGGAGAAGCTGGACGCCTGCGCGGCCGCCTGGGCCAAAACGCGGCGCGGGCAGGCGTGGTGGGCGGAGAATGGGGGCCGTGGTGCGGTCTCATAGGCCGACTGCCTGGGCCGCGACTCACCCCATCACCACACCATCGCCGCGGACGATGGCGCCGTAGTCGGGGACAAAGCCCGGCCAGTCCTTCGGCGGTGCGCCGGCGAGGACGCCGCGGATCACGCTGATCGGGCCGCCGTGCATCACGGCGATTGTGGGCCTGGCTGAGTTGGTCGCGTCGCCACCGCGCTCGCCGTCGCCACCGCAATCCGGATCGCCCGCTTGGTCGCCGTACCAGCGCAACACGCGCGTTGCCATTTCGCCCACGGTCTCACCGCCCGGCGGGCGATAGCTGTCCGGCTTATGGATCAGATCACTCATCCGGTGGCCGACGCGGGCAAAGATCTCCGCCCAGGTTTTCAGTTCCCAGTCACCGAAGTGGAACTCCTGAATGCGCGCGTCGATCTCCACGTTTGTGCCCGCGTGGCGCCCCACGCCCTCTGCCAGGATGCGCGCGCGCATCAGCCCGGAATGCATAATCCGGCCCGGACGCATGTCCGCCAGCTTGAGCGCCAATTCGCGCGCGTGGCGGGCGCCCTCGTCCGACAGCGCCACGTCCGATCGGCCGTAGCATTTGCCCTTGAGCGTCGTGCACACCGCCGTGTGGCGCACGAGCAAGAGCCGCGGGTTCGGCGCGATGGCCGGCAGAGTTTCGAGCATGTGTCCCCCGTCCCATTGGCCCGCCGCACACATGCCGTGGGGCGCCAGACCGTCGGCAATCAGGCGCGCTTGAGCGTCAGCGGCAGGCCTGCGGCCACGAACTCCACATGGTCCACCGCGGCAGCGACGTCCTGGTTGAGGCGCCCTTGCGCGTCGCGAAAGGCCCGTGCGAGCGCGTTGTCCGGCACGATGCCGAGGCCCACCTCGTTGGAGACGAACACCAGTCGCGCCGGCGATCCGGCGTGGAACTGGCCGATTGCGGCGATCAGTTCGCGCGATGCAATGCCGATATCCCGGTCGGCGCCGTAGCAGTTGGACAGCCAGAGCGTCAGACAGTCGACCACCACGCAGGTTTGTGCATCCACATCGGGCTGAATGGCGAGATGCACCAGTTCCTGCGCCAGCGCGTGTGGTGCCTCGATGGTCCCCCAGTGGTCGTCGCGCTCAGCCTGATGGCGGACGATACGGTCGCGCATTTCAGCGTCGAAGGCTTCGGCAGTGGCAATGTAGATGCGGCGTTGGAACGATTGGGCCAGCGCCAGCGCGCGTGCGGTCTTGCCGGACCGGGCACCACCGAAGATGAGCGCCGAACGGGCCGGATGAGGCCAGGCCTCGCCTTGCGCGCATGTCGGCATCGCGCTTTGTGTGTCGTCCATGGTTACATCACCGCATTGAGGCCGGGCGACACCCACACCAGCGCGATGGCCACCGCAAGCCAAGCCATCACAGTCGCCATCATGACGCAGGCGCCCAACACATCGCCCGTGATGCCGCCCAGGTGACGGTGCGCAAGCCGGCCGACAATGATCGTGCCTAGGCCGCTGCCGAGCGCGATCGCTCCAACGACCGCCACGCCGCGCCCGAGCCCTTCCGCGCCCAACCCGAGCCGCTCATTCAGCGCGTAGGAGAGCGCAATGAACATGGCGGCAATTGCACACCACGCCGCAGCCGCCCACACCACCCGCGCCCGGGTCATGCCATCCATGAGCCGGGCCAAGCCGTCAGCGCGCGTGGGCGGGAGCCAGGCCGCGAGGAGAACAAGCGCAACGCGTGCGGCACTTGCGATCAACATGATCACGCCGATGAAGCAAACAGCCGCAAAGAAGGACCGGCTGATGTGGTCGGCGTCCGGACCGGAAAGTGCGTTGTTGAGCGCGATGGTGGAAAACAGCCGCTCGTAGGTGAGCTGCATGGCGCCAGCCGTTATGGCCAGCGCAGCCACCAAGGCCAACACGCCATAGGTGCCGGTGTGGCTGTCGCGCATGATCTCCAGTTTGCGCGCGCGGGTCCGCCCCCCGCCAATGCCATCCCAGAAATCGGCCCAGCCGTCGGCGTGCAGCGCCCCTGTCATGAGCACCATCGCGACCAAAGCGAGCACCATGGAGAGCTGGCTCGCCGGAAAGCCGAGGAGCGCCTCCAAGGCAAGGAAGGCGGCACCGCCCGTCAGGCCCACCAGCGCGCCAACCAGCGGGAAGGCCCAGACGGCTGTGCCGAGGCTGCTGCCCTCCGGCAATTCAAACTGGGGCGTCGGCGCCCGCGTCAGAAACGTGAAAGCCAACAGGAATTCAGGCAGCGCGCACCGGATGGCCGATGTTGGCCGGCTGCGATCAACCATGTTTGGCACGCGCGGCGACGGCCGCCTCTTCGAACGTTGCCATCTGGGTGTGCGTGGCCACCGCCGCCCGCACCACACTGGCAGCCACCGCCGCGCCCGAGCCCTCCCCCAGCCGCATTCCAAGATCGAGGATCGGCGTGAGGCCCATGGCCTCCAGCAGCCTGGCGTGAGCCGGCTCGGCGGAGAGGTGTCCGGCCAGGCAGTGCGCAAGGATGTCCGGGTTGGCGCGCCACAACGGCAGGACGGACGCCGTGACGATGGCGCCATCCAGCAGAACGGGGATGCGCTTGCGGCGTGCCGCCACGACCGCGCCTGCGACGGCGGCTGTCTCGCGACCGCCGAGCGCGATGAGCGGGGCAATGCCGGCGCGTGGCACGTCGGCATGGCGGGCCAGTGCGCGGTCGATGACGTCGGCTTTGTGCGCGATGCCAGCACCGTCCAGCCCCGTGCCGGGTCCTGCCCACTGCCCGCCCGTGCCGCCGAGACAATGGGCGCTCAGCGCAGCGGCAATGGTGGTGTTCCCGATGCCCATTTCACCGCAGATCAGGAGATCGAGGTCGTCGTCGACGCTCGACGCGCCGATCGTTGCGGCTTCGCTGAAGGCCTCCGGTGTCAGGGCCGGACCCTCTGTAATGTCGCCTGTCGGTGTATCCAGCCGCAGTGGCAGCACGGCGAACGCAAGTCCGTTTGCTGCGCAAATGGCGTTGATGGCAGCGCCACCGGCCTGAAAGTTGGCCACCATTTGCGCGGTGACAGCGGCCGGATAGGGGCTCACCCCCTTGGCGGTCACGCCGTGGTTGCCGGCGAAAACGACCACCTTGATCCGGTCCGCCCGGGGGCCGCTGCGTGATCCCGGCCACCCCGCCATGAACACCGCGATCTCCTCCAGCCGGCCGAGCGCACCGCGCGGTTTGGTCAGTGTGTCCTGCCGCGCGCGCGCAGCCGCCATGGCAGCGGCGTCTGGGCCGGGCAAAGCCTGGAGCGCGGCGGCGAGATCAAATGGCATGTCGTGCATGGAGCCTGCCTGAAAACGCGTCTGGGAACTTGCTTGTGGGAGATGGCTGGAAGGCTTGTCTGGAAGACATCGTGAGGATCACTACGTTCGCCGACGGGGCGCGCAGTGCCCCTCCGGCCTCTGCGTCATTTGCACCGTGCGGGCGTGCC
>CAZGNQ010000186.1:0-7346 GCA_964527285.1 uncultured Hyphomicrobiales bacterium
TTGCATCAACCGGGGCATCCACACATGGAGCCTCCGACAAACCCGGGGCGGTTCAAGGCGTCCCAATCGCTTCCGTGCTGCGCCAAAATGGTCCCACCGCGCCTCGCCTACGCCACTGCGCAAAGGTAAAAAGCGTCGGGCTCGTGGAGAACGCTTGCGGCAGTGTTATCTGTCGGGCGAAGCAGGAAGTCGCTTGTGAAAGGCGCGGCCAGGTCGCGGTTGGTGTTCCAGTCGTTGTTCATCAACCCTGGTCCACGCGCGCATGCGGCGCAGTTGGCCATCCACTGGCATGCACGGCGCATGTCAACATTCTGCCTTGTGCGGCCACCGATGCTGCCGTTGCTCGACCGCCACAGGCAACTCCAGGAGCAAACTGTTGCAGAGCCAGCCGCAACGTTCCCAACGACCCGTTTCCGTCGTGATTCCTGTGTTCAACCGGCGGGTCTTGGCATTGCGGGCCGTTCGCAGTGTCCTGGAGCAGACACATACAAACTTTCAGTTGATCGTTGTGGATGACGGTTCGACTGATCGATTGGCCGACGCTGTCGCAAAAATCGGTGATCCCCGCATCACCATCGTCCATCATCATACCAATCGGGGTGCCTCAGCCGCGCGCAATACGGGCGTACGCCGGGCGCGACACGATTTAATCGCCTTTCTTGATTCAGACGACGTTTGGGTTTCGACCAAGCTTGAACGCCAGCTCACGTTCATGACGAGCTTTAGCACGCCGGCCAGCCTGTGTTGCACGGCTTACCGGGTTGTTCGTGGTCCTAGAGGCGAAGTGGTGGAGCGGAGACCGGCCGCGATCCAAACTAAAGACATGCTGCAATTCGGTTGTCGCCTGTCGCCGGGGTCCACTCTGATCGCATCGAGGGAAATTTTTGACAAGGCTGGGTTCTTTGACGAGGCACTCGCGCGGCTAGAAGACTGGGACTGGCTTTTGCGTTGCACCCAACATGTAAATGTTCATGTTCACGGCGAGGTTCTCAGCATCATTCACCAGAACGGGTCTGGACCGAGCTACACCAATGTGCGGGCGTCCATTGATCGGCTCAGGATGGTGCACTTGGGCCCAAACCGAAGCGGAACGATTGTTGCACCGCGTAAGTTCCGTGCTGCACTGGACCATGAGCTTGCCGTTGCGGCCTTGCGGAATGGTCTTCCACTTTCATTCGCTTACCGCCTGATTTCCTCGTTCATCGCATATCCCATCCGTGACTCAGAGTTTTTCTTAGCGGGCTTGCGCTATCTGGCCGGCCTTGCCGGGCTTTGTCGCACCTCACGGGCGGACCACGCTTCCCAAGAGAACCATGTTGAGGGTCGCCCGCTTCGGCAAGCGACCCAATCATCCGACAGTGAGGATTAACAGGCTGTTGAAAACCTATTTCAGATATTCGAGCCGCGGAAATGTCCCTGGCATTAACAACCGCGCAAATGTACGCTCAATTTTAAATTCTATATAGCTCCTCGTGGAGACTTTGCATGTGATGTTTGGGCTCAATTGGCTGACGATCCCTAAATCAGACGTTAGATCCAAAAGCTATTTCCGACACGTTCGTTTGCTCGTGTTCCTCATGGTTCTGACATCCGCGCAAGCGCCTGATGCCGAGGGACAGCAAATGCCAGAACAGGGACAGCCGATCCAAAAGCATGGCAAAGGCGAAAAGACTTGCTTTCCCAAACAATGTAGCAACATGGAACCGGGCTTTGCCCGATTGGTTGCATTACCGCTTTGCGGTTCTGCGATCGAGGATCGACCATTGTTTCTATCGAGGTCGCAACGCCCTGCCCTTACCGCACTGCTTCAAGTGCAACGCGGACCTGCCGAGAATTAAAAGCCAGTTGGCGTGCACCAAATTGCCACGTGATGCTCTTCCGGCCAGCCCCGACCAATCAAATCCCTGCCATACGCCCTCGCCATCGGGACCAATACCAAACGGCGCGCAACACGGCACTCGGCGGTCCGGACCATCGGATGTTTTTGAGGGCGAAGAGATGCGGGCGCGAACTCTTTAATCCCGAGCGCATCCATTCAAAAGCTACAAATGCTTGCAATGTCTGTCGCTCTCGTAGCGACCAGCCTGTAAGCGCCGTGAGGCGCGGTAGGATTTTGGCATGCGACGACTGTATGCGTGCCAACGCTGCTGGCGCACCCGAAAGTGTCAGTGATGCATCGTGCGCACGATAGTGATACGTTTGGCCATCAATCCGACTGCCAGTGATGCCGGCCCGGACGGCGCGCGCCAACCATTCGCGATCTGCTCCAACGCCAATATCATTTGAAAATGGGCCCACCTTGGCGAAGACCTCCCGGTGGAAGAACCGAGCGTTGATCGCAGGCACGCCGAAAAGAACGCCGGCGAGACACAGTGGACCACTTGGGCTCAAGCGACGGCCGCTTGCTTCACGGGGACCACTCACAAGAGCCGACCCGGTAAGTATTGGGGTGTCAGGATGCCGGCCAATTGCTTGCATGACGTGCGAAAGAGCACCGGTCGGCAGTCGATCATCTGCGTTGAGGATTGCGATAAAGTCGCCCTGGCTCGCCGCAATTCCTCGATTAAATCCGTCATAAACGCCGCTATCACCACCCTCTAGAATACGTACGTGAGACGCTCGTGCTGCGATTTCGCGCGTTTTGTCACTCGACCCACCATCGGCCAGGATGATCTCCAGCGGCGCGACGGCTGCCTCACGCGCCGCTGACGCAAGAGCCTCGCCAATGTGGCGCTCGGCGTTGAGAGCTGGCATAACAAGCGAAAGGATCGGCTTCATTGGATGAGAGTGCAACGGGTGAATGGCGACGGATCGTAAGCGCATCGACAATCTAACGAGCGCGACGTAAATCTTCGTGTTTCTTCGTACGAGACCAACAGTCTACGAACTTACGGATGTATGCGTTCAGTGCAACGATTTTGACTGTGGGGATCTTGTCCGTGAATTGCAGGCCACTGCACTGACACACGAGCGGTGTGCGAGCTGTTTCAAGCCTCACGGCGCGCCATGCTGATCTCATTCTGCCACAAACCACACCAGGGAACGCCAACAACACCGGACTTGTCACGCTGTGGTTTCACACCGAACCCAACAATCAGCCCTTGGGATCCTGTTTTGCCTGGCTCCCCGGGTCATAGAGAACCACGCATTGTGGCGGCTCAAACACGTTACAGGTCGTATATTCAAGCCGGCAGTGCCACCGGGCATGGTCTCAGCAGCCCCTGCCGGGATCCGTAAACCGCTAGAGGCTTACCTTCGTCCAGGCAACCGATATCACTCACCGCCGTTCAAGCTGGGGCTGCTTTTGCCAAATTGCCAGCCCCGGTGTGTACCACGAAACAAATTCCAGATTGATCAAGTTTCCCCCGAAACGCTCCGTAATGAGCTTTAGGGCTCCGTTAACGCGCTGATCTTCGTTTTCTTCGCCGATGGCGTATGTATTATCAAAGGCCACGATCGCATCGCTCGACAGGTGGGGCAAAATCGTCTCGAACTCGAACATCACATCGTTCAAGAGATGTGACGCGTCAAGGAAGGCAAAGCGCACTGGCCGTTCCAGTGTTCGCAGTAGTCGCGGCAATTGAGTTCGCGTATCCCCTTCAATGATTTGAACGTAGTCCACCAAGCTGGCCTTGGAGAGATTATCGCGCGCGACATTAACATTTTTCGGATCAAGTTCAATGCTGACGACTTTGCCATCGCCTCCCGAATCTCTCAGAGCTTGAGCCAGCACAATTGTGGTGCAGCCATGATTAGTTCCAGTTTCGATGATTGTTTCCGTCCTTCCTCGATCCAAATGGCATAAAAGTAAATGGTACAGCAGTCCCCATCCCGGGTAACCAATCGTAGCGCCAGAAGCCTTCCGGGCTTCCTCTATTGACGATACACCATCTTCAAGGTCAATCAAACGCTGATTGGGCAGGGCGCTCAGCCGATAGCCAAACATGCGATGGAAAACGGGTGGGTGCACGTGATCCTCTTGGTCTTTGGGTGATACGACGTCAATCTATGACGGAAGGCAATCCATCCGCCTAACTGGGCAGAATGCCGCACGCGGCGATGCTTGCGCGCGCAAACGCTATGGGGCTCACAGCGCGTGCAACAACCGATCGTCTTCGCCGGTACGTTTGCTGCGAATGGGGCGTGTTCCGGTTCTGACATCCGCTCAAGCGCTTGAGGCCGAGGGGCAGTAAATGTTAGAACCGCTACACACGCGACCTACTGATTTTGGTTTTCGGGCACCCGCCTTGCGGCTCTTTGGTCGGTCTGGATACTCAATGCCATTGCAAAACTCCTCGCCCCGGCGCGGCGGAGGAAACAACAGCTTGCCAAAGCACATTTTATTCCCTTTTTTCCCATCGTTGAGATCTGGCATATCGTGCACCTAAATGTTTATCATGTATTCCCAGCGAACACCCTATTGCTTGACGGTCACCGGCGCAAACATCACGATTTCTACAATCGATATCTTTGGAAGCACTTGCCAACTGATGTCTTCTACAAAAATGTCCTTATCAAACATTTCCAGGTCGGACAACAAATGTACGACTTGGTTTGTTGGTCCAGAAAGAACAACACGCGCTTCGATCAGCGAGATCCCCTCGACGTCGCGTGGATCCGTCTCAATTAGAAAATTGCGGATCTGCAATTTCCGCCTAGTGGCAAGGCCCAGCAGGAATTTTTCCAACGTCGCGCGAATGATGCCAACAGTATCACCCGTCCAGAACCTGGCGCGCAAGGCCTCGACTTGCTTGCCCAGAGCGTCGTTACTCTTAAGCCACCACTGTTGTTTGATGATCCGATCTTGACGAGCGATACGCTGGGCACGCCTGTCGCGCTCAGCAGCCATCTGCTTGAGCTGGCCAAGGGCGATCGGATGAAGCAGAAGGCTGATGATAACAGCAGCAGCGATCGCTGCCAGAAAGATAACACGCCGATCCAACGTCCGGAGTGTCGACAAGGTTGAATTCGCCGCCATCAAACGCACATGCCTTTCATCCCTGGCTCTTGATGCGCGCCGTCACGCGAAGCTCACGGGTGCGGGCATCCGTTTGCGAAATGACGCGTTCAAATCGTGCGTGCGCTTCCAGGCTCTCCACAACGTTGCGCACATTCACCCGATTGTCGATCACGAGAACGGCACGCAACTCTTGCTTCGAAAGTTCGAAAAGCTTTACAGTGAACTGATCCGCCGGGGTTCCCAAGTTTTCAAGGAACTCAAGGAACAGGCCCATCGGCTGGCGATTGCCGCCGGCAGCCGCATAGGACCGAAGCAAGTTGCGTCGTTCTATGGCTTCACCGCGCGCGTCCATAATCTGGCGCTCTTGCGGCTTGAGGCCGGCCTGCGACCGCTCTAATGAAGCAAGATTTTGGCTAATTTGGGCATACGCTCCGGCTTCGTAAGCCAACAAAGGCAAATTGACAGCAAGAACGAGTGCGATGAGGTGGCCCTTGAACATCATAAAGGTTTCGGGGAGGTTCTGCAGTGCAAGCCGCCGTGGACGTTCGGACATCTCAGCCAAATGGACTCTGGGCCGCCCTATTGTGCCGGCCGTCGCATTTCCCAGCGCAAACTGCTCCAATTGCACCGGGGTTGGCTTATTTGGCCACCAACGGCTCACTCTGAGTGAGCCATCGCTCCAGATTTGAGCCTCGCTGCCGTGATCGTAGTGGCGTAACTCAAAACCATCTCCCCGAGTCTCAAAGAACGTGGAAGGCAAAATGAGATGGTCGGGACCCAGCGATAGATCCGCTGCGGCCAGCGTAGACAATAACTTATCGGCGTCCCAAAAATAGATTGAGACCCATGTTCTGCCCCACAACACCGCTGAACCCGCATTGTGAAAGGGCGCGGCCTTGCGCGCACGTAAAACCACGGACTTTCGCTCATCCAATGGGTTTGCGCCGGGGATCCTCTTGATACTCATGTAACGGCACAATGATCGATCGATCCGCACGAGGTTGACTCTGCCACCGCTCGCACGCCCACACGCGAGGTGAGCGCCGCGATCATCAACATGGCAGTCAACCCGGGGCAGCAGCCGCAGGGCAAGCACATCCCAGGAAAGCGCGCGGCTGCGCTGCGTGGATCGCCGTTCATCAAGCGCTGGCGCTAGGGGCGCAGTTTTATCAAACGCAACCGCCCGCCGTTCTGGCTCAGCCCGGTCGTTGGTCGCAACGCCTAACAAGCTTTTCATCTAATCATCACGACTTTCAAGCTCAATGTGATGGCGCTGCCAAGGCCAATGCGGCCTTCTCCGAAGCCTGAGCCGCCGAGATGCGCGCCAAAAGGACGCTTCCATGCCCTACCACGTTCACGCCTTGCCCCGGCGCCTACGGAGCGGATGCGTCGTCTGAGCGTGGAAACGCCAAACGAGCCAGCCGCTCGCCAAAAATCACGGCTGCGGGAGGAGGCGCACAGACGAAAAGACCTGTCACGATCTCGTAGCGTCGCTCGAGAAGGGGCACTGTGCCCGTGCTACCGCCCACCCTTCGTGGCGGTAGCCGCAGAATCAGTCAAGTTTTTGACAACATCTTGGGAGGCAAACCGCTAGGGGACGCGCACGCATGCTCGTATGGCAAGCCGCGTTGTGCTTCAACAACCACAGGGCCCCGCACCTCATGGCGCCCAGGCGGTGGCTTCCAGTGGACCATTGTCACGCGCTGACGTAGTGCCCTAGTCCGGTTGCAGTTTTTGTCACCTGTCCCGGCGTTGAGTATGTTGGAGAGCGTGTGTTGATCTCGAGTTTTCAGACGGCGGTAACCACAGTGGTGGCGGCAGGCGTTGGGACCGCCTTCCTCGCGGGTTACCTGTTGCACCGACCGTCTGACGCACTCGCCAGGACCCAACCTGATGCGCGCTTTTCGGTGGGGACCGCTGGAAAAGGCGCAGGACGTTCACAAGCTGACAAAATTCTGACGACATTTGGAGCGGCGCTAAACGTGCGTTCGGCCCGGCCGAAGCAGACTGTGAAGAAACCGGCGCAAACCGCCAACCCGATCGATGTGGTCAATCTTGTTGGCATCGTTGAACGAGACGGCGAGCGCATCGCCATTTTCGAGGTCGGCCCCCGGGCTAAGCGCAAGACCATCTTCGTGACACTCAACAGCGAAGTGGTGGATCAGTGGCGCGTAGAGAGCATGACCTCAACGCGGGTTGCGCTGGCCAAGGGCGACGAGAAGCGGCAACTTGCGGTGTTTGAGTAATGCGCAGAGCGTGGGGAAAACGAATGACGGTGCGATGTTTCGCGCGCGCCACCTCGACCGGCGGGTGGCGGCGTTCGGGCGGAGCGCACGACGGCCGAAAACGAGTGAAAAATTTTATAAAAGAGGAGAAGGAACTAGGA
>CAZGNQ010000187.1:0-7335 GCA_964527285.1 uncultured Hyphomicrobiales bacterium
GGCGAAGACGGTGTTGCGCGGCACAGCCATCGCCGACGCTTCCAGCGAGGCGGGTACGAAGATCAAAGAAAACCTGGCGCTGTTGGAGCGGCTTTCCGGTGAGCCGGGCACACAGGGCGCAGGCGCTGGGTTGAGCGGCTGGCAGACCGTATCCGCAGTGCAGTAGAACCAACCCTCAGCTTCTCAACGGTCCGGTTCAACCATCCGCACCGGGTTGCGGTGCCGCGTCTGCGCCGTCCTGGTCCGGCGCGGTCTGGCTTTGCCGCCAAGCCGGAGGCCAGCGGAAATCATCTGCACGCCCGGCACGCGGGGGCAGCTCTTCGCCCTTCACCAGCACTTTGTAATAGGGCGTCTGGGTCACCGGCACGCTGCGGTTGGGGCCCGTGCGCCATTGTTGCGTCGGCGTGAGCAGCCATTGGATGGTCTGACCGTTCTCCAGCGGCACCGTGAGCTGCGCGCCCTCGGAAAATGTCCGCTTGCGCGAGCGCCGCTGGAGGTGCGCCACCACCGCTGACGGCAATGCGGGACGGGTCAATTTCAGGTCGACCGTACGGGTCTGCCCCGGTGCATTCTCGTCCGGCAAGGCGAGGCGGATCAGCCCATCGTCAGCCGGGTAATTGCGCACGGTCAGCCGGCTGGCGCCAAAGGGACCGTCATCGGCGTCGGACGGGCCCACCTCGTCGGGACCGTCGTAGCGCCCGGCCGAAGCGAGCGAGGCCAGCCGCGAGGATTCAAGGCGTTGGCGCAGCCGCTCCATGTCCTGCAGGTCGCCAGCGAGCGGCACCGTTCGTTGTGACTGTGCCACGGCCAGATCACGGCGCAGGTCGCGCGCGACAAAACTCGCCAGTTTCTGTGCGCCCTTGGTCGTGAAACCCACGCCATCGCGCGTCCGCAGGCGGCTCTCGTCGCCGGAAAGGTCGGGTCCAATCCGGCTGTAGCTGCCGTCCAGGTCCGTAAAACCGTCCCAGATGTCGATGTAGCGCGTGGCATTCCGGAACGAGCGCTCGCGGAGAATCGCGTTGATCATCTGCATGTCTTCGTTGCGGGCATCGCTGCTGGTGATGGGCAGGCCCACCCAGTAGACCGCAACGTTGCCTGCGCGCAGCGTCTTGATGATGGTATCGACGCGTTCACCGTAGAGCCGTCGCCATTCGTCGGTGCCGACACGGTAGCGGCGGCGATCGGCGCGCATGCTCTGGCGGTCGATTTCACCAACCAGGATCACGGCAATCTGCAGCTTGTCCGTCGCAACCTTGCGCTCAATGTAGTTGACGAGGTTTGCAGGCCGATTGCGCGCCAGCCCGGCGTTGGACAGGGCCTGATCGAGAATGACAACGTTCGCTTCGCTCTTGAGCTGATCTTTCAGCCCCGCAGCGAGACTGTTGGCGAGTGAGCCGCCGAACACCGCGAGACGGTATGTTTCGTTGGGCGGGAAGGGCTCAAGATAGCTGGCGTTGAGCTGGGCGTTGGCCGCGCGTACGCCCGAAAGCGCGCAGATGCAAATGACGACGGCCCGGGCCAACCACGCGAGGCCATCAGTGCCGGCCTGACGCGGTCCAGGTGCGCGCGCGCGCGGTGCGGTCGACAGGGCGCCCATCTGGGCGCGGGCGTGATGAGGCCGATCCGCTGCGGTCATCGGCATGTCTCCAGCTGTTTGCGTGGCGAACGAATCACTCGCCGAGATTAGTGCCTCGCAGCACGCGCGTCATTGGCGCTGCTGGGTGGGCTTTGCATCGCCGGAGAGTTTCGCCAGCGGAAGCGGCGGGTCGGCCAGCGCGTGGAGCAACTCCGGCGTCGGGTGCCCATCGGGTGTCATCCCGAGTTCCTGCTGCGCGGCACGTATGGCCCGGCGCGACATTGGCCCGATGATCCCGTCAATGCCACCGGTGTCGTGGCCCGCTGCCGTCAACCGCTCCTGAAGGGTGACCCGCTGGCTGCGTGACAGCGGCCGGTCATTCTCAGGCCAACGTGCATTGAGCGCCGCACCACCCGCCAGCCTGTCCGACAGATGACCGACCGCCAGCGCGTAGGACGTCGCCTGATTGTAACGCAGGATGACACCGAAGTTGTTCAGCACGAGGAACGCCGGTCCGCCCGCACCGGACGGCAGCAGGATCGAGCCCATATCACCGCTGTCGGCGCCGCGGATGGCGAGCGGACTGGACGGCGCTGCTTGAGGCGCTTGCGGCCCGTCGCTCCCGTCCGCCGTGGCGCGCAGCGTCGCCTTCACATCCGCTGGCACAACGCCGAGCTCGGACCATTGCGCCACGCTGCGCTGAGTGTCGCGCCCGGCGCGTACATAGTCGAAACCATCGGGCAGCCGCACCTCAAATCCCCACGGCTTGGCGGGCGCCCATCCGCTGCGCGCGAGATAATTGGCCGCCGATGCCAGCGCGTCAGCATGTGAGCCGCGAAGATCCTTTCGCCCGTCGCCGTCGAAGTCGACGGCATGGCGGCGGTAGGTGGTCGGGATGAACTGCGTGTGGCCCATCGCTGCCGCCCAAGAGCCCTTCATGTCGTCCCGGTTGACGCCATCCTCCTGAACAATACGCAGCGCCGCCAGCAATTGAGCTTCCCAGAACGCCTGACGCCGGTCCGCCGCGAAGGCGAGCGTGGCAAGCGATTTGAAAACATCGCGTGTGCCGAGGTTTGCGCCATAGCTGCTCTCAAGCCCCCAGATGGCAATCAGCACGTGACGGTCAACGCCGTAAGTGTTTTCGATGCGCTCCAGCAGTTGACCCTCATCCGCCAACCGCGCGCGGCCCTGTGCGAGCCGGGTTTTGGAGACGGCGGATGCGAAGTAATCACCGACCGTGCGGGAGAACTCCGGCTGTGTGTTCAGGCGCTCCAGGATGTCGGTGTCGGGGCTCAGCTCCGTTGTGGCGGCCTCAAGCGTCTGCGCGGTGATCCCATCGGCCGCGGCACGGTCCCGGAAGGCGGTCAGCCAGCGCTCGAAACGGGCCAGATCCATGGTGTCGTCAGCACTCCGCTGGCCGGACGGCGTCTGTGATGAAAGGGCCCCTGCAGCGCCGACGAAGCACGCCAGCGCCAGAGCGGCCGCGGCCGCCAAACCACGCGCCACAGCGGCCTCCCACCGGCCGTTGATCCCCCGCCTCGTTTGCATTGTCACTCCGATGTGCCCGATGTCACCTTGCTGCGCGCGGCGTCGAGTGTGGCGCGTGACGGGAAGCAGTCCAGCGGCAGGCCGGCGTCCTTCTGGAAACGCCCGATGGCTGAGCGGGTGCCCGTGCCGATGAAGCCGTCCACCTTTCCAGCCTCAAAGCCAAGCGTGTTCAGGTGAGTCTGCAGCTCTTTGACCAACACCGTCGGCAGTTGGCTTGACGTTGCCCACGGCGTCGCGAAGCCGCCGCGCCCGGCAATCCGCTCGGATAACGTCGAGACAAACAAGGCATACAGGTCGGAAAAGTTGTAGGATTTGATGACCAGGAAATTGGCCGTCATCAGGAAAGCGGGACCGAGCGCGCCTTCCGGCAGCAGCAGATAGGCCTCCTGGCGCAACTCACGGTCCGAAAAGCCGAGCTTGAGCGCAGGGCGGAAGCCCTGGGCCTGCCACCACGCGATGGTGCGCCGGTGGCCGGGCCCCTCCAGACTGCAATCGAAAGCCCGGGGCTTCGTTGCCTCATGGCCCCAGGGCAGGGCGCGAACCCAGCCGTTGTCGGCCAGGGATTTCGCCGTGGAGGCCAACGCGTCCGGCACGCTGTCCCAGATGTCGCGACGCCCATCGTTGTCCTGGTCAACGGCATGGTCGTAAAAGTTCGACGGCATGAACTGCGTCGCGCCGAGAGCCCCAGCCCATGAAGAGCGCATCTTCGAGCGCGGCACGTGGCGTTCCTGCAAAATGCGCAAGGCCAGGATCAACTCATTGCGGAAGTAGTCCTTGCGCCGGCCAACATAGGCTTGCGTGGCCATGGCGCGGATGGCGTCGTGGCGCAGGCGGTATTGGCTGAAAGCCGTTTCGCGCCCCCAGATCGCGAGCAGGACGTGGCGCGGCACACCGTGTGTGCTTTCAATGTCACGCAGGGCCGGCGCATGCAGGCGCGCCAGGCGCTGACCGCGACGCGCCAGAGCATTCAGGCTGCGCTCCGACAAGTAGTCCGACGGCGGCTTCACGAACTCCGCCTGGCTGCCCGTGGGTTTGGCTTGGGACGCGCTGAGGATCAGGTCGGGCAGCTTCAGGTCGGGCGTGAGGCCCTTGAACGCGTCGTCAAAGGTGTTGCGTGTGATGCCGCGGGCCTGCGCTTCGGGCCACAGGTCCGCCAGGAAATCCTCAAACGCCGGGCGGGCCGCCGCCGCAGATGCCGACAGTGCAGCGAGGATGCCCACAACCGCGCACACCAACACGATCAAGCCGTCCGCCCGCCTACGCCAAGACATGCCCATCTCCATTTTTCGCGCTGCTCCGCCAGTTTTCTCACCAGTGGCTTGTCGCTCACTGGCGCATCGTGTCGCGCATCGGCGGCAGCCTGATGACGGCATCCGGAATTTTCCAACGTTCATGGCGGGCGTGCATTTGTCACGGCCCTGCGAAACTGGCAGTGTCGGCGGGCTCAATCGAAGGGGATAAAGAGCCATGTCAAAGCGCGTGCGCAAGGCGGTGTTTCCCGTCGCGGGGCTTGGAACCCGGTTTCTGCCGGCCACCAAGGCCATGCCGAAAGAGATGCTGACGGTCGTGGACCGGCCCGTCATCCAGCACGTCGTCGATGAGGCGCGCGAGGCTGGCATCGAACACTGCATCTTCGTCACCGGGCGCAACAAGCATGTGATCGAGGACCATTTCGACAAGCAGCTTGAGCTTGAGATGACCCTGACCGCGAAGGGCAAGCACGACATCCTGGCGGATATGAACGCGCTTTTGCCAGGCCCCGGTGACACCAGCTTCACGCGCCAGCAGGCACCGCTCGGCCTGGGCCACGCCGTGTGGTGTGCACGCGAGATCGTCGGCGACGAGCCGTTTGCGCTGCTGCTGCCCGACATGATTGTCCAGACACCGGGCCGCGGCTGCCTCGCGCAGATGATCGATGCGTTCAACCAGACCGGCGGCAATGTGATCGGCGTGGAGCCGGTTGACCCCGAAGACGCGCACAAGTTCGGCATTGTTGCGATCGGTGAGGGGCAGGACCCCGTCTGGCCGATCACCGACATGGTGGAGAAGCCGGCCAAGGGCACCGCGCCGTCCAACCTCTACATTATGGGCCGCTACATCCTACAGCCCGAGATCTTCGATCTGCTGGAGCACCAGACCGCCGGAGCGGGTGGCGAGATCCAGCTCACCGACGCCATGCATCAGTTGATGAGCCACCAGGCGTTCCATGCCGTGAAACACGACGGTCACACCTTCGACTGTGGTTCCAAGCTCGGCTTCCTGTGCGCCAACGTGGCGCTGGCGCTTGAGAATGCCGAGCTGGGGGGCGAGTTCCGATCGGAGATCACCCGTCTGGTGGGCCGGACGGCAGGCTGATCGCAGACCGGCTGGTCAACCGGTGACACGGGCCAGTGCGGCCTCAAGCTGCGCCACGGTCCGGTCCTGGTTCTGGAGCTTATCAAGGCCGAACAAACCGATCCTGAAGGTGCGGAAGTCGGCCGGCTCGCCACATTCAAGTGGCACTCCCGCCGCGATCTGCAGGCCGGCGGATGCGAACTTTTTGCCGTTATGGATGTCGGCGTCGTCCGTGTAGCTCACAACGACGCTCGGCGCCTGGAAGCCAACAGCCGCCACACTGCGAAAGCCTGCGGCCTCCAGCATGCCCCGCACACGCGTGCCGAGCGTCTGCTGGTCTGCCTTCACGCGGGCGAAGCCGTAGTGCTCCGTCTCGTGCAGTGTGTCACGGAAAGACCGCAGGGCGTCGGTCGGCATTGTGGCATGGTAGGCGTGGCCGCCGTTCTCATAGGCCTGCATGATTTGCAGCCATTTCTTCAGATCGCAGGCGAAGCTGGATGCCGTGGTGGCTTCGATCTGCTCGCGCGCGCGGGCGCTGAGCATGATAAGGCCGGCGCAAGGCGACGAGGACCAGCCC
The DNA here is from genome assembly GCA_964527285.1 of uncultured Hyphomicrobiales bacterium. Classification (GTDB taxonomy): domain Bacteria; phylum Pseudomonadota; class Alphaproteobacteria; order Rhizobiales; family CAZGNQ01; genus CAZGNQ01. Next base: position 6,036 of record CAZGNQ010000187.1, read on the forward strand.
TTCTGCGGCGCTGAGATCAGCACGTCGACGCCAAGCGCCGCCATGTCGACCCACACGGTGCCGGAGGCCACGCAGTCGAGCACGAACAGTGCGCCAACGGCATGGGCCGCATCGGCAACGGCCTTGATGCTCTCGTCCGGCAGCATGATGCCCGCCGACGTCTCGACGTGGGGGGCAAACACGACCTGCGGCCGCTTGGCGTGGATGTCGGCGACGATCTCATCGATCGGACAGGGCGCGAAAGGTGCCTGATGCGCCTCCTCGGTGCGCCGGGCCTGCAGCACGGTCACATCGTCCGTGATGCGCCCTGCGGCCAGGATCTGGCTCCAGCGGAAGCTGAACCAACCATTCCGGATGATCAGGCAGCGCGCATCGTTGGCGAATTGGCGGGCCACGGTCTCCATGGCGAACGAGCCGCCGCCGGGCACGATGGCCACGTGCTCTGCGCCGTAAACGGACTTCAGGCCCGTCGACAGGTCGCGCATCACCTCCTGGAAGGCGGCGGACATGTGGTTCAGCGAGCGGTCCGTGAAGACGACCGAGTACTCAAGCAGTCCGTCCGGATCGACCGGCGAAATCGGGTTAAGCATAGCGTCCTCCCTCAGCTTCCCGCCACATCGACGACCACGCGACCTTTCACCTGGCCCTTCAAGATGTCCTTACCCAGCCCCGGCAGGTCGTCCAGCTTGGCGTCCGAGACCATGGCTTCGAGCTTGTCCATCGGCAGGTCGGTCACAATCCGGTTCCAGGCGGCAACGCGGTTCTCGTAGGGCTGCATCACGCTGTCGATGCCGAGCAGATTTACGCCGCGGATGATGAACGGCATGACGCTGGTCGGCACGGGCGCGCCGCCAGCCACCCCAACCGCGGCCACGCTTGCACCGTAGTTCATCTGGGTCAGAACGCGCGCCAGCATATCACCGCCAACAGCATCGATGCAGCCGGCCCAGCGGGACTTGTCCAGCAGCCGTGACGGTGCCTCGGCCAACTCATCGCGGGCCACGATGTCCGCCGCGCCGAGGTCCTTCAGGTAGTCCGCCGTTTCGGGGCGCCCCGTCACGCCGGCCACAGTGTAGCCCAGCTTAGCAAGGATCGCGGTTGCCACCGAGCCGACACCGCCCGCAGCACCTGTGATCAGCACGCTACCGTCGCCGGGCGTTAGACCGTGTTTTTCCAGTGCGATCACCGCGAGCATGGAGGTCAGGCCAGCCGTGCCAACGGCCATGGCCTGCTTTGTGCTCAGCCCCTCTGGCAGCGGCACCAGCCAGTCCGCTTTCACCCGCGCCTTCTGGGCATAGCC
>CAZGNQ010000188.1:0-5183 GCA_964527285.1 uncultured Hyphomicrobiales bacterium
CGGCCTGATCCGGATGGGTCCGAGGCGGCGGTTGCGCGTGGCGTTGGGCGCGATTGTAGCGCATCTGACGCTTGGTCCCCGTGTGCTCCCGCACTTGATGTCGAGGGACAGCATAGTGTCAGAACTGGAAAACGAACGCGTCGGCAACGGCGTCCACGGCCGCTCACCTCTCAAGCATTTTCAGCCTTCAGCGGGCGATCGAGGAGCGCGGTGATGGCGTCGTGCACCGTCACCTTTCCGCCAAGCACCGCGTCGACAGCGCAGCAGATCGGCAACTCCAGGTCATGCGTCTCGGCCAGCCGCGTCACGGCCCGCGCCGTCGCCACGCCTTCGCTCAAAGGACGCTGGGGGCGCGCTTTGTCGCCATCAGCGCCGGTGCCGATCACGGCCGCCGCCGTACCCGCAGCACCGATCTCCAGGCCCAGCGACATGTTGCGGGACTGCTTGTCGGAACACGTGAGAACCAGATCGCCAAGGCCTGACAGGCCCGTCAGCGTTTCGGGCGCCGCCCCAAGCGCACTCCCGATCCGCCGCATTTCCGCAAAGCCGCGCGCAATCAGCGCCGCATGGGCGCTCGCGCCGAGCCCCGCGCCCGCCACGATGCCAGCGGCGATGGCCAGCACGTTCTTTATCGCACCGCCGACCTGCACACCGATGAGGTCATCGCTCCAATAGCAGCGGAAGCTGGGGTGACTGAGCGCGCGGGCCAGCGCTTCGCCAGAGGCCAAATCCTCACAGGCGAGCGTGACGGCGGTTGGCGCACCGGCCACCACGTCTGCGGCGAAACTCGGCCCCGACAGCACGGCAATGTGCGACGGGGTGGCGTCGGCACCGACGTCTGCACGCGCGGCCTCGGCATGCGCGGCCTGTTCAATGACGGCGCTCAACAGCCTGCCGCTGCGCCGACACAGACCCTTCGCGCAGATGACCACCGCTGGCAGAGCGCGGCGCGCATGCGCTTGCCGATAAGATTGCCGCGCGGACAACCACTGGGAAAACACGTCTTCTACGGTCTGGGCCGGCGTGACGAGCAACAGCGCGTCGGCATCCTGCGTCAACGCGAGATCGGAGGTGACGCGGACGCCCGCTGGCAATCGCGGGCCGGCGCGGTCGTCATGGCCAACATCGCGCGCGCTCGTCGATCCAGACGCTGTTGCGTGAGTTTGACTGTCCAGGCGAGCGGCGCGGGCGGGATCGCGATCCCACAGCACCACGTGACGCCCGGCTGTTGCGGCCGTCTGTGCGAGCGCACGTCCCCACGCGCCGGCGCCCAGAACGGCGATATGGTGAAACCGGAGCGGATCATGGGTCGCGGCGGTGGATAATGTGCTCAAGCGATGATTGTCCGTCTCGGTTGGTTTGCGGCCCGGCTTGCTACGGTGTCGTGCGCTACGGCATCCCACCAGCGGCGCCGCAGGCGCGCAGAAGTGGTTGCCCGTTAAGCCTTTGCCCCGGCACCAATGGCGCGTGGCGCGGCGTGATCAAGCGGCCAGCGCGCCCGCGCCGGCGCATCAAGCCCGTCCAACAGCCCGCGCGCCAGCCGCACTGCGCCGGCCCACGCCACCATGGCACCATTGTCCGTGCACAACGCCGCTGGTGGCACGTGCAGCGTGAGGTCCTCGCGCTGTGCCAGATCCTGCAGCCCGGCGCGCAATGCCGCGTTGGCGGCCACGCCACCGGCAACAACGATGTGAGCGCGCGCACTGGCCGGCAACATGGCGACGGCACGGCGCACCCGGTCCATCACGACAGCGACGACGCTCGCCTGAAAAGCGGCACACAAGTCCGCCACTGCTGCCTCATCGAGCCGGCCCGCCGCGTCCTCCGTCTGCGCCGCCTGTCGCACGGCCGTCTTGAGCCCGGCAAAGGAGAAATCACACCCCGGCCGGCCGACCATGGGTCGCGGCAGGGCAAAGCGTGTCGGCGTGCCCCTCACGGCCAAAGCCTCAACGGCGGGGCCCCCTGGCTGCGGCAGACCCAGCAGCTTGGCTGTCTTGTCGAACGCTTCGCCCAGGGCGTCGTCGAGCGTTGTGCCAAGCCGACGATAACGGCCGACCCCCTCCACCGCGAGGAGCTGCGTGTGGCCGCCGGAGACCAGCAGCAGCAAGTATGGCGGGTGCAGATGATCCGTCAGGCCCACGGTGAGCGCGTGGGCCTCCAGGTGATTGACAGCCAGAAGTGGCTGACCCGTGGCGATGGCAATGCCCTTGGCGGCGGTGAGACCCACAACGAGCCCACCGATCAGACCGGGGCCCGCGGTCGCTGCGATGCCTGTCAGGTCCCCCCAACCAACGCCCGCCGCCGCGTTGGCTTCGGCCATCGCCGCTTGAACGATCGGACCCACCCGGTCGATGTGGGCGCGCGCTGCAATCTCCGGAACCACACCGCCGTACGGCGCGTGCTGCTCGAATTGACTGCGCACAACGTTGGCGAGGATCTCGCCGCGCTCATCGACCGGCATTGCGCTGGCATCGCACAGCGCACCATAGCGGACCACGGCGGCCGCCGTTTCATCGCAACTCGTCTCAATGCCGAGCACGAGGTGGGACAGGTCCGGATGGCTTAGGGGCGGTGTGGTCAAGGGCAGGCTGCTCCACGGTGCGCTGCGGCCGGCCGGTGCCGATGCGCCTTCAGCACGGCGAAGGTGGGCGCGGCGGATCGTCTAAAGAAGGGGGCCGGCGGGGTGGCCCTTGGATGGCACCCGATGGCACGGTCCCACCCCGCCCCACCTCGCCTCAGTGCAGTGGCAGCAAAGGACAACACGTGCAACGTCAGATCAAAATCGGAACGCGCGGCAGCCCCCTTGCACTGGCACAGGCCCATGAGACCGCGCGCCGGCTGGCCGAAACCGCAGGGCTTGCACCAGACCAGCTTGAGGTGGTGGTGATCAAGACCACTGGCGACCGCATCCTGGACGTTGCGCTGAAGACGGCCGGCGGGAAGGGGCTTTTCACCAAGGAGATCGAGGCGGCGCTGGCCAGCGGTGAGATCGACCTGGCCGTGCACTCCATGAAGGACGTGCCCACCCAGGATCCGCCGGGGCGCACGATTGCCGCCATTCTCCCGCGTGAGGATCCGCGCGACGCCCTCATCAGCCGCACCGTGGACCGCCTCGCCGATCTGCCGCACGGCGCGCGGGTCGGCACGGCGAGCCTGCGGCGCACGGCACAACTGCTCAAACGCCGCCCGGACCTGCAGATCACGCTGTTGCGCGGCACCGTCGGCACCCGCATCGCACGGCTTGAGGCGGGCGAAATGGACGCCACGTTGCTGGCGGCGGCTGGGCTTGAGCGGCTTGGCCATGCCCACGAGGCGCGCGAGCGCATCGACCCGGCTGAAATGCTGCCAGCGGTGGCGCAGGGTGCCATCGGCGTGCAGGTGCGCACCGATGACGACGACGTGCGCGCGGCGGTATCACAGCTCAATTGCCAGACGTCGGCCGCGCGCGTCACGGCGGAGCGGGCATTTCTGGCTGGCCTCGACGGCAATTGCGAAACACCGATTGCAGCGCTGGCTGAGATTGATGGCGACACGCTGCATTTGCGCGCTGAGGTGTTGTTGCCGGACGGATCGGCATCGTTTGCCGTGACCGCAGATGGCGCGATCGGCGATGCCGAAGCGGTCGGGCGCGGTGCGGCAGACCGTGTGTTGGCTGACGCTGAGCCTGGCTTTCTGGCGGCGCTGCGCGCAGGAATGGCCGAACATGCGCCACAAATCGGTGTCGCGCCGCGCCAGACATGACCCGGCAGTGGTTGCCGACGGCAAGGCACTCCCGATGGACCTGATCGTGACGCGCGCTCAAGAAGATGCAGAAGCGTTTGCGCGCCGGCTCGATGCCTCGCGCATTACACCACACATTGCTCCGTTGCTGGCGCCGCGTTGGTGTGACGGGGCCGGACCAGCCGCGACGCGCGCCCTGCGCGCAGCATCGGCGGCCATCTTCACCAGCCGGAACGCGGTGCGCGCGGTCGAAGCCCTTGTGCAACCAACCGATGCGTTGCGACAGCAAGTGACGTGTTTCGCGGTCGGACCTGCGACCGCTCAGGCGCTGCGCGATGCCGGTTGGCAGCGGGTCCAGCAGGGGGCGGGATCGGCGGCGGCGTTGCTCGACCCGATTGCCGCCTGGGCCAACGGGCAAGAGACGCAGGCGCCCTTTCTGGCCTATTTCCGGGGACGCACTGTCGCGTTCGACCTTGCTGCGCGCTTTCGTGAGCAGGTGCCGCAAGCGGTTCTGGACAGCGTGACCGTGTACGAGGTGGCGACGCCGCGGTCGCTCCAAGCGGTATTCCTCAGCCGGCTCGCCGCGATGCCAGACGCTGGTGTCACGGTGATGTCACCAAGGACCGGGCAGGTCATGACCGAGGCTCTGGAAAACTCTGCTCCGACGCGGCCCGAGGCGCCGTTGCAGCTGGGCACAGCGACCGCGTTTACCTTATCTCAGACCATCGCGGACACGTTGAACCCGGTGCACTGGCGACAAATCGCCGTGTCGCCGCGACCCAACAGTCAAGATTTTATTGCGCTGATTGAAGATTTTGCTGCACATGGGCGGTTCTAGTGACCGATTGTGACATTGGGTTCCCCCGGTCATCAAGCACCAGAGCAAAGGTCAGAACCATCAGGAGCACGAGCAACTTTTTGTTTGTAGCGTAGCGCAGGGACGCCAAGTCGATTTACCGATTCATTACCGAAACGTGCGTGAGTTGATCGAACTGCTGGCGTTTTTAAGCGGTATGGTCATGTTTGATCTTGCCGGTTCAGCGCGAGCGGAGCGCGCATGCTGGCGATGGCGAAGGGGAAAAAGAGGCGATCGGTCAGGGGCTTGCGTCAGCAATGGCTGCAACCCGATCGGCGGCTCCCCGGGACGAACGCAGTTGGCCGGCTGAGGGGCCGGCCACCGATCTCAAGGACGATGCAATGGCGACGCGTGGGAACAACGGCGGCTCAAAAGGCGGATCTGGCGGGGGCGGCAAGGGCGCCAGCGCCCAGGGGTCTGGCCCGAAGCCCAGCGGGCAGGCCAGTCCCGGTGGCACGTCGGGCTCCGGCACCGCGAAAACGCCGCCAAAGGCCACACTTGACCTGAAAGCAACGGAAGTGAAGCAGGACGCGGATGCCAAATCGGCTGATGCAAAGCCGGCGGACGCCAAACCGGCACAGACAAAGCCGGCTGAGAAAGCCGCTCC
>CAZGNQ010000188.1:5283-7223 GCA_964527285.1 uncultured Hyphomicrobiales bacterium
CGGCTCAGTGCCCGGGATATCCGGCACAGCCAGCACAAGCTCAGCCAAGACCGACAAGGGCGGCAAGTCCGGCGATACCGGCTCTGCCATCGGGACTGATCGCGTCTCGGGCGCCGGGCCATCGGCGCCTGCCAGAACCGAGGCTGGCAAAGACACAACGGACAAGAAGGACGCCGGCAAAAGCGGCAGCGATGCGCGCAAGGCCGCAGCCGGCGCATCGGACGGAAACGGCCAAAAGGGATCCTCAGACGGGCAGCCCCAGGTCATCGTCCAACGCCGCGGCGGCGGCGTGCTCGGCTTCCTGTCCCATATGGCCGCCGGCATCATTGGCGCGGCGGCGGTCGTGTTTGGTGCGCAATACGCGCCGCCAGGTCTCATCCCACCTGATCTTGGCATTGGCATCGTCGACGGCCGCACCAACGCCAACAACGATGCCGATGCCCGCGCGGCGCTGGAAGAGCAGATCAACGCGCTGACATCACAGGTCGCCACGCTGCAATCATCGGCAGCCGACACAAGCACCACTGCGGCGCTGCCGGAAGATGCCGCCGCCGAAATCGCGCGCATCGGCGATCTGGCGCGCCAGATCGAAGACCTCAAAGCCGCCCAGGACACTGCCGCATCGCAAACGGCGCAAGTTGCCACACAAGTGGAGCAGGCGCTCGGCGGAGAGGCTGCGCCAGATCAACTCGCGGCGCGGCTTGGCAAACTCGAAAGCGATATTGCGGGACTGGCCAACATCAATGCCGATGGCAGCGAAGGGGTGGTTCAGCAGTTCCTTGAGCTGAAGGGCCAGATCAACGACTTCGATGCTGAGCTGGATTCCAAGCTCTCCGGCCTGCGCACGTCCGTTGAGCAGCAACTGGCAAACACCACGTCGACCATCGACAGCAAGCTGGAAGCGCTGTCCGCCAAGACCGACGCACAGCTTGAGCGGCTTGCAACCGTGGATGCAGCGAGCCGTCGCCTTGGCTCAGAGCTTGAGGTGATCAAGACCCAGGGCAGCACCCGCAACCAGTCGATCGCCACCCTGGAAGACGAGACGCGCGGTGTTTCGCGCAAGGTGAGCGAAAGTGTTGAGCGGATCGACGCCGTGGCCAAGTCGGTGGATGAGACCCGCGCCACACTGACCGCCCAGCTTGAGGACTACGCGCCGAAGTCCGCGCTCGCCTCGGCCGTGGACGGCGTGAACGCGACGGTGGCGCAGCTTTCCGACAAGATCGATGGCGTGGCGGCCCGTGAAGCGACGCGCGCCGAAGGCACCCGGCAGATCGTTCTGGCGCTGGAATTGAGCGAACTCAAACGCATCATCGCGCGCGGCGATGCGTTCAACACCGAGTTGCAGCGCGTTAAATCCATTGCACCGCAAGCCCTGGATTTCGCAGCGCTTGAACCCTTTGCCGAGAAAGGCGTGCCGACCCCGACTGCGCTGAGCGAGGCCTTTCCCGATGCGGCCCGCCGCGCGCTTGATGCTGAGCTGGAGGAACAGGGCGCTTCGCTGTTCGATCAGTTCGTTGCAGGCGCATCGACCATTGTTCGCGTGCGTCGCACTGGCGACGTGGAGGGCACATCAACGGAAGCGATCGTCGCGCGGATGGAGACCGACCTGGAAGAGGGCGAACTGGTTGCCGCCGCACGCGAGGCAGAGGCCCTTTCCGACAAGGCCGCCAGCGCAATGTCGAATTGGCTGACACAGCTCAAGGCGCGCGTGGCGGTGGACCGCGCCGTGGCACGGGTCGAGGACAGCTTGAAGTCGAGCCTCGCGGGCGGCGCTGTCGACGGCGGCGCAGCGGAGGCGGACGGTGGCGACGGCGCGGCCGAAGGACAAGCGGGCTGATGATCATCCGGCCGCGCGCGCTTACGGGCGGTCATGTCACCTCGTGTCGCGCATCTGACGTTTGGTCCCCATCCGCTGCCAAGCTCGAAACCAAACGTCAGAT
>CAZGNQ010000189.1:0-7202 GCA_964527285.1 uncultured Hyphomicrobiales bacterium
GATGGCCTCGGCGCCGGTGCGCTTGGCGGCCTCTATGATCGCATCCGCCTTCAGATAGCTGTCGCGCGCCGGTGCAGGCCCGAAGTGGACCGCCTCGTCGGCCATCTCAACGTGCAGGGCGTCGGCGTCGGCATCCGAAAAGATGGCCACGCAGCGCACGCCGATGCGGTGCGCTGTGCGGATGACCCGACAGGCAATCTCGCCGCGGTTGGCAATCAGGATCGTGTCAAACATTGGCGCGCGCTGGGTCGGGTGACGGAGGTTTAAGCGGGGTTGGGCGTTGGCGTGGACAATTGGTACGGCGGCGACGGATCCGTGTCTGGCTCTTGCCTCGCGGCACAACCGGCTGCACCCGAGTGGGCGCGGCGCAACAGGGCTACATTCGGAACAACCCGAAGCGGGTTGGTGCAGCAGGGGCGTTGAGCATTGCGGCAAGGCTGAGCGACAGCACCTCACGGCTGCGCGCCGGGTCAATGATCCCGTCGTCCCAGAGGTGCGCGGAGGCAAAAAGCGGATGACCCTCGCGCTCGAACTGCTCGATGATGGGCTGCTTGAACGCGTCTTCGTCCTGCGCACTCCATGATCCCCCGGCGCGCTCGATCCCGTCGCGTCGCACGCTCGCCAGTACGCCAGCCGCCTGCGGGCCCCCCATCACGGAGATGCGGGCGTTCGGCCAGGTCCACAGGAACCGGGGGCTGTAGGCGCGCCCACACATGCCGTAGTTGCCCGCACCAAAGGAGCCACCCACGAGCAGTGTCACCTTGGGCACGCTGGTCGTGGCGACTGCGGTCACGAGTTTGGCGCCGTGCTTGGCGATGCCCTCGTTCTCGTAGGTCCGCCCGACCATGAAGCCCGTCACGTTCTGGAGGAAAACAAGTGGTGTCTGGCGTTGGCTGCACAACTCAACGAAGTGCGCGCCTTTGACGGCGCTTTCGGAAAACAGCACGCCATTGTTTGCCAGGATGCCAACGGGCACGCCCCCGATGTGCGCAAAACCGGTGACGAGCGTTGTGCCATAGTCCGCCTTGAACGCATCGAAGCGTGATCCGTCGACGATGCGCGCGATCACCTCGCGGATGTCGTAAGGCGTCCTGACATCCGGAGGCACAATGCCGTAGATCTCTTCCGGGTCGTAAGCCGGCGGTTCAGGCGCTCGGCGCGATATGATTTCTCGCAATTTTGGCCCGGCATCGCCCCAACGCCCGGCTGCATTGAGGTTGCCCACGATGTTGCGCGTGATCTCCAGCGCGTGGGCATCGTCTTCAGCAAGATGGTCCACCACGCCTGAGAGCTTGGCGTGTGCATCTCCCCCGCCCAGGTCTTCCGCCGAGACAACCTCTCCGGTCGCGGCTTTGACGAGCGGGGGCCCGGCGAGAAAAATGGTGCCCTGGTTGCGCACGATGACCGTCTCATCGCACATGGCTGGAACGTACGCGCCACCCGCTGTGCACGAGCCCATCACCACCGCGATCTGGGCAATGCCCTTCGCCGACATGCGGGCCTGATTGTAGAAAATGCGCCCGAAGTGATCGCGGTCAGGAAACACCTCGGCCTGGTTCGGCAGATTGGCACCACCACTGTCGACGAGATAGATGCAGGGGAGAAAATTTTCTTCCGCAATCTCCTGCGCCCTGAGGTGCTTCTTCACCGTCATCGGGTAATAGGTGCCACCCTTCACCGTCGCGTCATTGCACACGATCATGCAGAGCCGGCCGCGCACGGTGCCAACGCCTGCCACCACGCCCGCGCACGGTGCCGCGCCATCATAGAGGCCGTGGGCTGCGGTCGCACCGACCTCCAGGAAGGCGCTGTCAGGATCGAGCAGCCGTTCGACGCGTTCGCGCGGGAGGATCTTGCCGCGCGAGACATGGCGTGCGCGTGATTTTTCGCCCCCACCGTCCATGGCCGCCGCCACCGCGGCGCGCACGGGCGCGATTTGCGCCAGCATGGCATCGCGGTTGGCCTGGAAATCCGCGCCACGGGTGGTGAGCGAAGAGGCGATGCGCGCCATCACGCCGTCTCCGTAAAGATCTCACGGCCGATCAGCATGCGCCTGATCTCTGACGTGCCGGCGCCGATCTCGTAGAGTTTGGCATCGCGCAGCAATCGGCCTGTCGGATAGTCGTTGATGTAACCATTTCCGCCAAGGCACTGGATGGCCTCCAGCGCCATCTGGGTTGCCTTTTCGGCCGCCAGGAGAATGCAGCCGGCTGCGTCCTTTCGGGTGGTCTGGCCCCGGTCGCACGCAGCGGCCACGGCGTACACGTACGCCCGGCAGGAACTGGTCGTGACGTACATGTCCGCCAGCTTGCCCTGTATGAGCTGGAATGTGCCAATGGGCTGGCCGAACTGCTCACGCTCGTGGACGTAAGGGACCACCACGTCCAGGCAGGCCTGCATGATGCCGATGGGGCCTGCCGCCAGAACGACACGCTCGTAATCAAGCCCCGACATCAGCACCTGTACGCCGCGCCCCTCCTCACCCAGCACATTTTCGTAAGGAACCTCCGTGTCCTCGAAGATGAGCTCGCATGTGTTGGAGCCGCGCATGCCCAGCTTGTCGAGTTTCTGTGCGGTGGAAAATCCGGCCATGCCGCGTTCGATCAGGAACGCGGTGATGCCGCGTGAGCCCGCGTCGGGGTCCGTCTTGGCGTAGACAACGAGGGTGTTGGCATCCGGACCGTTGGTGATCCACATCTTGTTGCCGTTGAGGATGAAGCGATCGTTCCGCTTCTCCGCGCGCAGCTTCATGGAGACGACGTCCGATCCGGAGCCTGGCTCCGACATGGCAAGCGAGCCGACGTGCTCGCCCGAGCATAGCGCCGGCAGGTACTTTTCCTTCTGCTCTGGCGTGCCCCAGCGGTTGATCTGGTTGACGCAGAGGTTGGAATGCGCGCCGTAGCTGAGCCCGACCGAGGCCGATGCGCGAGAGATTTCCTCCACGGCGATGCAATGGGCCAGGTAGTTCATGCCCGTGCCGCCGTAGTCGGGGTCTGCCGTGATGCCCAGCAGGCCCAGTTCTCCCATCTCCCGCCACAGTTCCATCGGGAAGGCGTTGCTCGCGTCGATGGTGGCGGCCATGGGCGCGACGCGGTCGCTGGCCCAACGGCGGACCGTCTCGCGCAGCGCGTCCATATCCTCACCAAGCGCGAGGTCCAGATTGTGCTCGAACATTTTCGTTCCCCGGTGGGTCGGTCTGGCCGGATGACTTGAGGTTGGCCCGGATATCGGCGTGCCTGTGCGTCACCCCGCCGTTCTGAGGTCGGCAATCACCTTGCCGTCGTTCGCGAGGCTGCCCGGAGCGACCAGCCGCACCTCACCGTTGAGGCGCGTCTCGGATTGAAGCGTCTCGGCGATCCGCGCGGCGAGTGCGGTGTCGTCAGCCGCTGCGGTGGTCTCGCAATGGAGCGTCATGTGATCCCGCCCGTCCGTGGCCGCGACCTCCAGGCGCCCCTTGATCACCTCGTCGAACGCATCAATGACCCGCGCAACCTGGCGGGGGTGAACGAACATGCCCTTGACCTTGGTGGTCTGGTCAGCGCGGCCCAACCAGCCCTTAAGCCGCATGTTGGTGCGCCCGCAGCCGCTTTGGCCGGCAAGCACGGCGGAAAGATCTCCCGTCGCCAGACGGATCAGAGGATAATGCGGATCGAAGGTCGTGACGACCACCTCGCCGACCTCCCCGTCCTCCACCGGTTGGCCCGTGCCTGGGCGGACGATCTCAACGATGCAGTCCTCATCGCAGATGAAGCCGTCGTTCACATCGGCGCTCTGGTAGGCAATCAAACCAAGCTCCGCCGTCCCGTAGCACTGCCGCACGTGGACGCCACGTTCATCGTACCACTGCGCGACGTCAGGAAACAGCGGGCCACCCGTCACCAGGCCCTTTGTCAACCCTGGCAGATTGCGCCCGTCGGTTTCGGCACGTTCCATGATGATCTTCAGGAAGTCGGGCGTGCCCACGTAGCCATTGATCGCGAAGCGCTCGATCGCCTGCGCCTGTGTTTCGGTGTTGCCCACGCCACCGGGGAAAACGGCACATCCCAGGCTTCGCGCGGCGTCGTCGAACATGAAGCCTGCCGGCGTCAGGTGATAGCTGAAGCAGTTGGTGACGACATCGCCGGGGCGGAAGCCGGCGGCGAACAATGCACGGGCCATGCGCCAGTGGTCGCGCGCGCGTGAGACGCCGGCGCCGGTTGGCGCTGGGGTGATGAGCGCGCCGCCTGACCGGCCCTGTGCCTCAGCGATCGGACCGGGCGATAGAAAAAGGCGCTGCATGAGGCCGGGGGGCACTGTGGCGAGCCCTCCAAGCGGCGGCGAGGTCTCTTGCAGGTCGATCAAGTCTTCCTTGCGGATGATGGGCAGGTCCGCGAGCGCGGCCCTGTTGTCCAGCCGGCCGATCTCAACGGCTGCAAGCGTGTTTCGGTAATGGGGAGCGCCATCGACGGCCAATGCCACGAGTTCGCGCAGCCGGGCGAACAGCGTTGCCTCGCGCTCTGCCTGGGACCGGGTCTCTGCGCTGTCGAAATGCTCTGGGCTCACGGGCGCTGCCTTTCGCCGGAACGGGGGGAGGGCGTTGGTGGGCCCGGCGTCGCAACCGCTGGCCCCGCGGTTCATCACATTATTTTCTGGTCGTGCACCGCCCACCGGCAAGCGCGGGCTGAGTGTGTGCAAGGCCCTTGAGCGCAGGACCAGCAGATGCAGGTGGGGCGCGCAACTGCGATTACAGCCAGCGCTTGCGGCGCTTGAAGCTCTTAACGTTCTTGAACGACCGCCGCTCACCGCCGCCCAGGTAGAATTCCTTAACGTCTTCGTTCTCAGCAAGCTCACTTGCCGGGCCGTCCAGAACGATCTTTCCGTTTTCCATGATGTAGCCGTAGTCCGCCGCCTTCAGCGCCATGTTGGCATTCTGCTCAACCAGCAGGATGGAAATGCCGAGCTCAGTGTTGAGCCGGCGGATGATCGAGAACACCTCCTTCACCAGTAGCGGCGACAGGCCCATGGACGGTTCATCCATCAGGATCAGTTTCGGGCGGGCCATCAAGGCGCGGCCGATGGCCAGCATCTGCTGTTCACCGCCCGAGAGGTAGCCAGCAAGGCCCTTGCGCTCCTTGAGGCGGGGGAAGAACTCGTAGATCTGGGCGATTTCCTGCTCGATGTTCGCGTCAGGCCGCGTGAATGCGCCGAGCCGAAGGTTCTCCAGGATCGTCATGTCCTGAACAACCCCGCGCCCCTCCATCACGAGAAAAACGCCTGAACGGACTTTCTTCTCGGGGCGCCAGTGCGTGATGTTCTGGCCACCGTAGAGGATCTCGCCACGCGTCACCTCACCGTCCTCTGTCTCCAGCAGACCGGCGATTGCCTTGAGCGTGGTGGACTTTCCCGCACCGTTCGCGCCGAGCAGCGCTGTGATTTTCCCCCGCGGCACCCGGATGCTCATCCCGCGCAACACCAGAATGACGTCGTTGAAGACCACTTCGACGTTGTTCAGCGTCAGGATGTCCTCAGTCGTCTGCGGTTCCGGCGGCGGCGGGCGCGTGTCGACGTAGTTCATCGTCGTGTCCTTCGCTCAAAGGGCGCTCCGGGGACGAAGGGGCCGCGCCCCCGGGATAAAAGGGGGGATATCGGGACGTCATTACGCAAAGCGGGCTTCGTCCATAACCCTCGGAGCGTTCCACGCGGTGCGCTCCGGGGCTTTTGTCGTACAGCGGTCCGCCCCCTTTGGTGGCTCAGGGCGCCCGAATGCGGGCGGACCGGCTGCGAACCTACTGGCCCAGCCAGTCGTCGCGTCGCGGCAGTGTCGTCTCGGCCACGCGCTCAATCTTGACCTCACCATCGACAAAGGAGCCGCGGTTGATGGCAACGGTCATCAGGCCCCGGTGATCCTCTGCGGTCCACGTCGAGGGCAGGCAAACGCCTTCAAGCCCCGCCGGCACCCAATCTTTCTTGGCGTACATGCCGTTGCGGATGCCCTCGCCGGTGATGCCGCCGTTGGCCTTCGCCCACTCCATGGCTTCCTTCATGTAGAATGCCGTGCAGATGCCGCGGATGTAGTGGTGGGTCACCTTCTTGTCGCCCATGCCATCGCCGCCGGCGATGATGGCCTCGACGGTCTTCATCCCAGGCACATCCTGGCCGTAGAACGCTGAAGACGACGGGAAGATGATGTCGCCCTGTGCGGCCTCGACCGTGAGGTAATCACCTGCCCAAGGGTTGCCCATGTAGGTCGCCTCAACGCCGACTGTGTTGCACGACTTGAGCAGCGAAACGACGGAGCCGCCAAGGTTGCCCATGTAAACGTAGTGGGCGCCACTTTCCTTGATGGTCAGGCACTGGGCCTTGAAATCACCGGGCTTCAGCGGAACGACCACTGGTGAGGCGACTTTCAATCCAAGCTCTGCGGCGTATTCCGCGCAGGCCTTCTTGGGCGCGTTCGGATAGGGGTGATTGTCTCCGGTATGGATGAAGACGGAGTTCTCGATGCCGCGCTCTTTGGCATCGCCAGCAGCCCACTGCGCCAGCGCCCGGCACGCGTCAGAATAGGATGGGCCGTAGAAGAAATTGTATGGCGCCGGCTTTCTCGTATTCGGGTTCTTGCCCTTGGGGTCGGTGAGGTGCGCCGAATAGGATGCCGACCAGACCGGGATCTTATCGCGTGCCACAAATGTGATCAGCGCCTCGGTGTCGGCCGTGCCCCACCCTTGCATGGCCACCATGCCACGCGACGTCCAACGCTTATAGTTGGAGATCGCCTCAGGCACTTTGTACGCGTAGTCGGTCGATTCGAACTCGATTTTCGTGCCGTCGACGCCACCGTTGGCATTGACGTACTTCATCGCGTCGGCGACGCCGGGGCCGTAGTGCGATCCCACAAAGCCAGTGGGCCCCGTGAAATCGACGAGGTGACCGACGAAAACGCTGTCCTGTGCCTGAGCAGTCATTGCTGCGGCGCCCGTCATCAAGCCCGCAACCATCGCGGCTGCCGATACTGACAGTGTTCGTTTCATGGACGTCTCCCATTTACTACGCGGCGTTTCTCGGTGTCCCTGGCCGGCCGCTCAAGCCAGGGGGTTACACATGTCCCGCTCATCCATCGCCCGGCCAGTTGCTGGAATGGCTGGCACGGGCCCCGGTCAATTCGAGAACGTGAACAGTTTAAGGCTGGCGCGGATATGACGCCACCGATTGACGAGGCCCTCGGG
>CAZGNQ010000190.1:0-5646 GCA_964527285.1 uncultured Hyphomicrobiales bacterium
GGTCAACAAGGACTTCTCGCTCTTCGCCCCGCAGCAGGGCGGTTCGGCGACGGCGTGCGGGGTCTGGACGCATATGCGGCGTGGATCGGCGAGCGCTTAGCGGCGAC
This sequence comes from uncultured Hyphomicrobiales bacterium, assembly GCA_964527285.1. Lineage (GTDB taxonomy): Bacteria > Pseudomonadota > Alphaproteobacteria > Rhizobiales > CAZGNQ01 > CAZGNQ01. The sequence continues at coordinate 108 of CAZGNQ010000190.1, forward strand.
GAGATGCGTGCTGCGGGAGACCGGGAGCGTGCTGGTGCACGTGGACTGGCGGTCGAGCCATCGCGTGCGATGCGCGCTCGATGAGGTGTTCGGCGTGGACCGGTTCGTGAATCAGCTGGTATGGCGGTACGGCCTCGGAGGGAGTTCGCGGAGACGGTTCGCGCGGAAGCACGACGATGTGCTGTTCTATTGCATCGACCCGAAGCGGTACTGGTTCGAGGCGCCGATGGTGGCGGCGACAAGCGCGCGTATGCGCGGTGAGCAGAAGAAAGCGACGGACGTGCTGGACGTGCCGTCGCTGAACAACATGGCGCACGAGCGGGTGGGGTGGCCGACGCAGAAGCCGGTGGCGTTGCTGGAGCTGGTGGTGGGCGCGTGCTGCCCGCGGGGGGGGCTGGTGCTCGATCCGTGCGGGGGGAGCGGCACGACCGGGGCGGCGGCGTTGCGTCGCGGTCGTCGGTGCGTGTTGGGGGATGCGTCGGCGGAAGCGATGAACGTGATGCGCGAGCGATTTCGGCGTCCACGCGGGAAATCGGCGGATTGAGGCGGCGTGAGGGGCATCGGATCGGGGGTCGCGCTGACGTCATGCCGCGGAGTGGGGCGGTGTGCTGAGCGGGTGCCCGCGCGGCTCGTGTGTAGCATCGCCTTTGGCATGGAGCGCTCGGCGGGTGCCGCGGCGCGCGACGGCGAGGGCGGCGGAAGGAGCGGCGGAGATGGTGCAGGCGGCGGCTCGAGGGCTGGCGAAGGTGGTGGGGATCGTGGTGCTTGCGGTGGTGCTTGTGATCGTGGTGCTAGGGTTGCTGTTCGCCCGCGGTGTGCTCGGGCTGGACGATTACGTGGTGCGGACGGTGGTGGGCAGCTTCCAGCACTACATCGTGCCGGAGATCGGCTTCGAGGAATTCAGCTACGACCCGCCGTACACGGTGATGTTGACGGGCGTGACGTTCACCGCGACCGGCGGTTCCGGCGGCGAGGGCGAAGACGGAAGCGGAACTGGCGATGCGGTGGAGGTGGTCCGTGCGAGCGAAGCGAAGCTGAAGCCGCGACTGCGGCCCGTCGCGAGCGGCGGAACCAAGCGCGCAGCGCTTGCCAAAAAAAGCCAGCGCGCTTGCGCGCTGAGGACCCGCGGGGGCGCGTTGCAAAAAAGCCCTTTAGGCGCCGTCGCGCGTCTTCAGGCGGCGCACAAGGCTTGAGGTGTCCCAGCGCCCGCCGCCCATGGCCTGCACATCGCCATAGAACTGATCGACCAGCGCCGTCACCGGCAATTGCGCACCGTTGGCGCGCGCCTCCTCCAGGCAGATGTTCAGATCCTTGCGCATCCAGTCGACCGCAAAGCCGAAATCGAACTCGTCGTTCATCATCGTCTCCCAGCGGTTCTCCATCTGCCAGGACTGCGCAGCGCCCTTGGAGATCGTCTCCATCACGGCGGGGATATCGAGACCGGCCGCCTTGGCGAAATGCACCCCCTCAGACAGCCCCTGGACAAGCCCGGCAATGCAGATCTGGTTGACCATCTTGGTGAGTTGACCGCTGCCGGCAGGACCCATGAGGCGGGCCTGGCGGGCAAAATGGTCGATGACAGGCTTGGCGCGATCGAACACATCCGGCGCGCCGCCGACCATCACGGTCAGGACGCCATTCTCAGCGCCGGCCTGGCCGCCCGAAACAGGCGCATCGAGGAAGTGTGCACCGCGCTCAGCGGCGGCGCCGGCCAATTCTCGCGCAACGGCCGCCGAGGCAGTGGTGTTGTCGATGAAGACGGCATCCGCGCCGAGCGTGTGAAACGCGCCATCCGGCCCTGTGGTGACGCTGCGCAGGTCATCATCGTTGCCGACGCAGGCAAACACGAACTCCGCGCCCTCAGCTGCCTCGGCCGGCGTTGCCGCCGTTGTGCCGCCGTGCTCGGCCACCCAGGCTTCGGCCTTGGCGGCGCTGCGGTTGTAGACGGTCAATTCGTGTCCGCCCTTCGCGCGAATGTGCCCCGCCATGGGATACCCCATGACGCCAAGCCCGATCCAAGCCACTTTTGCCATGCCGTTGTCCTCCCGCCTCGCGTTCCACGTCGCAGTGATGATTTTGATTTGTCCGGCACCGCCAAGCCGCTGACGGCCACGGTCCGGCGCGCATTCAATAGATCGAGACCGGAAAGTACCGTGCCATCAGCCGCGCATAGGAGCCATCTCGGATCATGGCCGACAGCGCTGCATCAAGCCGGTCGCGCAACGCCTCGTCCTCGGGGCGCAAGGCAAGGCCTGCACCAGCGGTTGCGATTTCAGGCTCCAGCGCCAGTGTGCCGACGAAGCGGCAGCCCCGCCCCGGCCCGCGCAACCACTCCAGCAACGCCACCCCAGGCGCCACCATCACGTCGATGGCGCGCGATCGCAACGCAGCCCGCATGGGCGTCGAGCGTGCAAATGGAACGAGCGTGCTTTCCGCAAAAGCCTGGCGCAGCCGGTCCTCTGCAACGCTCGCCTGGAGCACCCCAATGCGTCGCCCGGCCAATGCCTGAGGGCTGGCGGTGCGCAAGCCCAGGCCACAGGTGACAAAGCGCCAGTCAAGCGCGTGGTATTTCTGCGTGAAAGCCACCAGCCGGCGGCGCTGCGGCGTGATCGCGAGTGACGCTGCAGCCACGTCGATCCGGCCGGACAGAAGCGCCGGGATCAACTGCTCCCGATTGAGCAGAACGAATGCGCACGTCATACCCAGGCGCTTGCACAGCTCCAGGCTGAGCGCGATGTCAAAGCCGCCAACATCACCGTTGGCGTCGCGCGTGCTGAAAGGCGGGTTGTCCGGCTCCACGGCCACGCGGATGCGGGCAGCGGGGTCCAGAGGCGCCGGCAGCTCCGGCCGGGGTACGCGTGCGCCCGATGCGGCCGGCTCTGACGGTGGCGACGCGGCGGATTGCTCAGGTTGCCGCGATCGTTCTGTTTGCTCAGCCTGCTGGGCCGCGAGCGTTGACGGATACAGCGGCAGGGCGGCCAAGGCGGTCAGGGCCGACAGAGCCGTCAGGGCGCACCCGAGGATAACCCGGCCCAAACCTGTGGGGAGGCCCATGCCTCTGACCGTGCCCTTATCAAGGCAACGCCCCCATGGGCGCCGCCCGCAGGTGCCACCACCTTGCCGGCGTCCCGCATGCGTTGCGACCACTGGCAGCCGTGTACCGCTCACGCTGCAATCGGCTGATCCGGGAAGGCCAACTGCTCGCGCGCGCGCCATTCGTCCGTCACGAAGTTGATGATGATCGACTTGCGCACACCGGAAATCGGGCGCTGCTCGAAGCCGTGGTAGGTGTCATTGCCCGGAACGAACACCATGGCCGCGCCGCTTGCAAACGGTGACCGGCCGACGTGCTTTTTCTCCGCGTCGTAGATGTCCGTCCCCAGTTCGCTGTGCTGCGGCTCATCCGACACATAGAGCAGCATCGTGAACAGCTTGACGCCCAGATCCGTGTGCGGCTCCAGCCAGAAGCCGTCGACATCCTGCGCATACTCGATGCGGAGATAGCTGCCGCTCAGGTCGATGTCGAAGGTGGACGTGATCGCACTGATCGTCGCGTCGTGCTGATAGGCTTGCGCGAACGCGCGCACGACGTCGAATTGCTCCTGATTGTCGGCATCGAAGTACGTGCGGGTGGCGTTGTGCAACTCGCGCTTCCCCGAAACGCCGCCCAACTCCGGCGCCGGAAAGGGGAGCGCCGCGATCTCCTCCAGGCAGCCTTCTGGCGTGCACGCATTCAGGAACCAGTGGCGATAGGGCTCAGGGTTCACATCAGACCGGCTAAGGCTTGTCTTGAAGGCGTCGGCAATCTGCTCCGGCGTCGCGGTCATTTGGTCTCTCCCTTGTGGGCCAGTCGTGGCGTGCCGGCCCGGCGCGGGCAGGTCTCATCCAGCCGATAGCGCCGTCGGCCGGTCGTGCCCTCGCCTCATTGCAAGCGTGTGGGCGCGGCCGCGTGGCCAAGCTGGAACACCCGGCGGCATATGCGTCCAAAGCATGAGATGCAAGCGGGGCCCGCGCAACCGGGAAGGCGGCGTGTTCCTCAACGACCGCCAGCGGGTGTCGCAACGGTCACGGGTGGTGGCGATAGGCAACGCGACACAGACGGCGTCAAGTGATCTTTCCGCTGCTGTTAACGCCTGCACCCGTGCCCTGCAGCAAGGGATTGGCAAGCCCTTAACTCCATCAAACAAAACCAAAAAACGGGCACGCCAGGGCATCACATCCTGGCGTTTTGCACGTCATTTCAAACGTCCCGACGTCGGCCCTGAGCAAGCCGCGCGGATGCAACCCGAATCGCCCTACGTGTCAGCCAACCGCCTCAGTTGGTGAGGCAAGTCGTGGTTCTCGCGGGGGTGCGTTCCATGGAGTGGCGCAAAGTCAGTTCAAATTATAAGGGTGCGTTGGAGCCGGAGGCGCGCGGGGCGCGCTGGCAAACGGCCGGCATGACAATGATCGTCTGGCTGCTTGCAGCGGGCGTTGTCTCAGGTCCGGCGGTGGCGCAGACCTCAAGCGCGCAGACCACCTGCGCACGGTGCCAAGCGCTTGAGCGCAATCTCACGACGCTGGACACGGCTTTCAACAACCAGCGGCGCGAGCGCAACACGATCTACAATCAGATCGCCGAAGCCGACCGCACGATCCGCCGGATCAACACGCAAGCCGAGCGCAACGCCCTGGCCGTCTCCAGGGCGACGCGGGACCGCTCACAGGCGAACGGCGATGATCAGCGCGTCGCCCTTGAGCAGCGCCTGCGCGAACTGCGCCAGGAGACCCTGCGCCTTGAGGCCGAGCGCCGGGAAGCGGAAAAACGCATCGAGGAGCGTAAGGCACGCGTGCTTTTCGTCGAGCAGGCCGTTCGCCGCTACCGCAACGCGATCGACGCCCGTCGCAGCCAACTGGGCACATGCCGTTCGTTCTGCCTGCCACCGCAAAGCGAGCAGGCGATCGCGGATCCGCGCTTTAATCCTTTGACCTTGCCGCGCCTCAATCTTGCGAACTGCCCAAGCTGCGGCACCTACGTTCTTCGCGTGAACGACCGCAGCTCAGCCGCGCAGGCGGCGCGGCGCACATTCGTGCCCCTGAAGGCGGAGTTCGACAGCGCCGCACAGCGCGTCAACCAACTGGACACGCGCCGCGACCAGATTCTGGTGCGCGCGACGGCCGCACTACGAGAACTCTCCCGGTTTTCTGACCGCGACCGCTCGCAAGAGGCGCGCGCGCGCCTGCAGCAAGCCGAAAGCGACCAGAGCACTCTGTATGAGGGGAGCCTGACACCGGCACTGCGGGCACGGGCGGCGGCCTACACACGGGCGAACGAAGCCGCGCAGGGTCTGCAAACGCGCATCGATGAGCTTGCACGCGCCATCGACGCAGACGCTGACTGTCGCGCACAGTGCCGCGTTGCCGACGTCACGCTCGATGTGGCGCGCAGTCGGGACAGGGACGCCGGCATCAGCGGCGATGATGGCGGTGAGCGCACAGCGGCGGGAACGCCGACGCGCAATCTGCCGGCCCCGCTGGCTGCCGACCTCACCGACCCGGC
>CAZGNQ010000190.1:5746-7170 GCA_964527285.1 uncultured Hyphomicrobiales bacterium
CGAGACGGGCGTGACAGCGTTGGACCGGCCATGCGCACAGCGCGCTCACCGGCGCGCATCGACAACGGCGTCGTCATTCTGCCCGACGATCCAATCACCATCGGCACCGCCATCGGGCCTGACGGCATGTCCCTGAAGGACATGCCACTCGACACCGGCCCGCGCGCCAGGATCTCGCTGCGCGGCGGTGTTGGTCAGCGCCGCCAGGAGGGGGCATCGTCGGGCCGGGCTATCTCCGCCGGCGGTTGGCAGACTGAGGTCGTGGGCGAGGAGCGCACGCTTGACACCTGGCATGTGGCCGTCGGCCTCGACGATGCGGGCGGCATTCCCCTGCCGCTTGGGCAGCTTTCGACCCGCTGGAGCGTGGAAGTGAGCGCAGGCGACGGCGACGACAGCGAAACGCTCACCCAGGGGCAGGGCAGTCGTTTGGCAATCGCTGCGCCAGACGGAACAATCGTGAACTTCGGCGCAGGCGCCGGTCAAACGATATCAACGGACGTGGAAACCGACCTTCTCAAGGTGCGCGCACAGGCGGACCTCGTTTACGGCGACCATGGCTGCGGCATTGATCCGACGCTGGCCCCTGGGCGCTGCAGCTACGGACTGCGGTTCGCCATCGGCTATGAGGAAACCGAGGAGATCGCTGTGACGACGCTGAAGCGTCGGGGTCAGGGCCAAGGCCAGGGGGCCCGCGATCAGCGCCTGCGACTCACCTCGCGGGTTGCAACGGTTGACCTGATCTCAGGGCTGTGGGGCCGCGTCGAAACGCCGGTCACAGCGTTCGCAGACGGGAGCCGCCTGGACCTTGTCGTGGCCGCTGCAGCATTTGTGAAAGTTGGTTTTGCCGATGGTGAAGCGCAGCTTGCCATTGACGGTGGCGGCACGTTCACAGGCGGCGACGATGAAATCTTCGCCGGCATCGGCGGCGAGATCGACGCACAGTTGCGCCTCGCGCTGCCGGACTGGTCCGTGGCGTTGGGCGGTACGCTGCAGGCCAAGAGCACGGCCACGCCAGACCTCGAGTTTGGGACCGGGTATGACATTGACGTGGATGTGGCACGCGATGCGCGCGTTTACATCGAGGCGACGGTGCCGTTCTGAGCGAGCGGGGCTCAAAGCCGCCTGAAAGTTTGACGGGAAGCGAGGCGGGGTGCGCGTTCTACACAGGCGCGCGCCTCGCCTTTCATTCGATTGCCCGACAGAGGCGCGCAGGGGCTTAGAGAAGCTGGCGGGGCCTGGCAGAGTGAGCGGTACGGCCTCACTCCCCGAGCCGGAGAGACCCTTCCCGTTTTTGGCCACGGTGCCCAGAGGCAATAAGCAGCCCCCCCCCCGGGGATCAGCGGCCGACATCACCGGTTAACGTCAGCCGGCAGCGGGCACCAATGAAGTAGGCCATGCCGAAATGCACCGGTTGATAGCGAACC
>CAZGNQ010000191.1:0-7151 GCA_964527285.1 uncultured Hyphomicrobiales bacterium
GGAACCCTCTCCTTCATTTATCTGCTGCTCGCCAGCCCGATTGGAAAGCGGCTTGTCGCTGACGCCATTCGGGTGGGCCAGACGCGCGATGCCAGCCCCGCACAGGATCATCTGCTCAACATCCTGCGCGACCTTCCGGCAACCGCAATGCGCGGCTTCGACCTCACCGATCAGAAATTGCGTCTCGGGCGGCGCCATCCGCTCATGTTCATGGCAAGCCGCGATGGGCGTTTCCCTTTGCATTTCCACGCAGAGCAGCTGCCAAGTCCGGCCAACCGATTAAGCCTTGCCGCGCAGATGGATGCCGCCGGAATGCGCCGCCTAAAGATTGCTTATGATGTGCGCACTTCGGACCAGGAGGGCTGTCTGCGCGCCCACAAGGCGTTGGACGACGCCCTGCGCAGCAACAATCTTGGACACTTGGCGTTGCAGGCCGATGATGGTGACGCCATGGCGCAACTGGCGGCCGGCAGCCTCGACGGCTTCCATCAGATCGGGACAACACGCATGGGCCGTGATGCGCGCACGTCAGTGGTCGACCCGGAGCTGACTGTTCATGGCACGCGGAACCTGCACGTCGTGAGTTCCAGCGTTTTCCCAACCTCCGGCCAGGCCAACCCGACGCTGGCAACGGTCGCCCTGGGGCTGCGCCTCGCGGCAAGGATCGACCGGCAGTTGACCCCCACAACGGTGGTCGAAACCGCGCCCGGAAACACCGCAGCTTGGCAGAGCGCCGCATGAGGACACGGGCATGACGAGATCCGCGCCAACCTCATCGCTCGGCTTTGGCTGTGCTTCACTCGGCTCGCGCATTGAACCCGCGGCCGGGCTGAGAGCGCTTGCAGCTGCTCACGAACGCGGCGTGCGCTGGTTTGACCTTGCACCATCCTACGGCGATGGAACGGCAGAGAGCATCTTCGCCAGCTTTGCCGCCACCAGGCGCGACACCATTGCGATATGCACCAAGGTTGGCATCGAACCACCGCAATTGTCGCCGCTCAAGCGTATGGTCAAACCGCTCGCGCGCACGGCCGTGCGGATGATGCCTGGCCTGAGAAGCGCCGTGGCCGGCACCCGGCAGGTCACCGCGATCAGCCCAACGCCCGAGCGCATCAGAGCGAGCATTGAGCGCAGCCTCACCGCGATGCGGACGGACCATGTGGACGTGCTGGCCCTGCATGATCCCGACCCGGCGACGTTGAGCGACGAGGCGATCGAGGCTTTGAGCCGCTGCGTGGAGCGCGGCGAGGCAAAGGCAATCGGCGTCACCGGGACGACGGCCGCCGTCGAACAGTTGGCACGCCGCGCGACGGTCTTCACACATCTCCAGACGGCCGCCACACCTGTCTCAGGAGCAGCCGAGCATCTGATCGATGCGCTCGAACCTGCCAGCTTTGCGCTGCACTCCGTCCAGGCGGCCGCACGTGAACTGCAGGACGCACTCAAGACCACAGCCGACTCCACAGGCCGTCGGGAGACGCTTGGTGATGTTCTGACTGCGGAAGGATTTGCCGGCGCGCCCGCAGCGGCACTGCGGCGCGCGGTCCTGCAGGCGTCATTGGCATTTGCTGAAGAGCAAGGCGGCGTCGTGCTCGTTTCCATGTTCAATCCGCAGCATCTGGCGGACAACATCGATGCCTGGGACAAGAGGGTGGAGCGCGCGCCTGGACAGCGCGCCGTTGCCAAATTGACAGCAATGCTCAACGCAATTGCAGACGCGGCGGCAACTTCGGCGGTGCAGCCATGACGACGCGATTGCCCGCCGCTTCGCCAGCGACCCCAGCCGGGCAGGCCACAGCGCAGGAAAAGGCTGCACGTCGTGCCATGCCCCACCCGCCGCCAGGCTTTGGCGATCGGCTCAGGCGGCTCATCTGGTTGATGATTTGGGGCATTTTCGCGCGCTTCACACCGGTACCGCTGCACGGCTGGCGTCGGGCGTTGCTCAGGCTGTTCGGCGCACGCATCGGCCCTGGTGCCGTGATCTACCCATCCGCCCGGGTGTGGGCGCCGTGGAACCTCGTCATGGAGCGCGGGAGCTGCCTGGCGGAGGGCGTGGATTGCTACAACGTGGCGCTGGTGAGTGTCGGCGAGGGCGCGGTCATCAGCCAGCGCGCCTATCTGTGTTCGGCCAGTCACGACCCGCACCGTATAGATTTCCCCCTCACCGCGGGTCCGATTACAATCGGTGCACAGAGTTGGGTTGCGGCTGAGGCTTTTATCGGTCCAGGGGTGCGCATCGGTGAACGGGCGGTCGTCGCGGCCCGCGCCGTGGTGATGCGCGATGTGCCGGGCGAACAGATCGTCGGCGGCAATCCGGCCAAACAGATCCGACAACGCGGCAGTGAGCCAGCACCATGATCTCCGTGTTGATCCTGACGCTCGATGAAGTGGTCAACCTGGAGGGGTGCATCGCGTCCATCCCCTGGCGCGACGATGTGCACGTGCTGGATTCGGGCAGTACGGACGGGACGCAGGCCCTTGCCGAACGCCTGGGCGCCCACGTCCATCACCGCGATTTCGATACCTACGCGCGCCAGCGCAATCATGGCCTTGCCCTGCCATTTCGCCATGATTGGATTTTAATGCTCGACGCGGATGAGCGTTTGACGCCCGAACTGGCCGACGAGATTGCCGAACGGGCAGCCAAGGCGTCCGAAAAGACCGCAGGCTACCGCGTGCGGCGCAAGGACATGCTGATGGGACGCTGGCTGCGGCGCTCAAGCGGCTATCCCACCTGGTTTCCACGCATGTTCCGCAGAGGCCGCGTAACCGTTAAACGTGACATCAACGAAGAATACGACATTGATGGCGCTTATGAGGATTTCCGTGAGCATCTGATCCATCTCCCTTTCAACAAGGGGATGGAATGGTGGTTTGCACGCCACAACAGGTATTCCACTATGGAGGCTGAAACGCTGGCGGGCGAATTCGGCACGCGGCCTGTGCGCCTCACGGGGCTTTTTGCCACCGACCCATTGGAACGCCGCGCCAACATGAAGCAATTGGCCTACCGCCTTCCGGGACGGCCAGCGCTGATATTCCTTTATCTGTACGTTCTGCGTCTTGGCTTCCTCGACGGCAAGCCCGGGTTTACGTTCGCCAGCATGCGCTTTTGTTACGAGACGATGATTTCCGTTAAGCTGAACGAAAAACGCAAGGGCTGACGCGACCTGTGCTTGGCCGTCAATTGTCCCAAAGACGGCGTGAGAATGACAGCGTCGCGTCGGGGGATGCTGGGCGAAACCGACTTCGCAAATGACGCTGCGCCACGCCATGCTGCCACACCAAGCTGCCACACTGGGCGCTGAGTTTTGTGCTGTTGCGCACTTCGTACAAGACCGCCAGGACCACCAAAGCGGATTGATCCCTGAAAAAGAGCAAAAACGAACAATCGCTTGTGCGGCGTAATCGTGCTCCTAACGCTCCCAACCATCTGTCTGCGTAGAAGGAATTGGTGCAGTGACCAAACATCTCACCATTGCGCGCATTCTTGCCGCTGTCTGTATTATTTGCACGTTTTTAACGCCCGCCACTGCCATCGGCGCGCCGACCATCTTTTGGGCGAGCGACCCTGTCGGCCCGGGTGAAACGGTCATGCTGATCGGGGAAAGCTTGGACGGCGTCACCGATGTGACCGTGCGTCAAGTCGGTGACCGCGGCGTGACTGTGGGACGAAGCCGCGGGATAACCATTAAAGCCGAAAGCGCACAGTCGCTCGCCGCAGTGCTGCCGGGCGACATTGGCGATGGCCTCTATCAGATCACCCTAAAAACGCGGCAGGGTTCCGTCCGCAAAACACTGAATGCGCCCGCGATTTATTGGCATCAGACCGACGGCGGTGACCATGCGGTCCCAGGTGGCTGGGTGCGCGTCTTTGGTCGCAACATTGTCTGGCCGGATCGCCCGGCGGAGCTGGAATTGACGGCGGCTGCAGGCACCGGCGGACGCGGCATCACACTGATCTCGCAGGCGGGCGGGCGTTTCGATGCGACGTTTCCACTGCCCGACGCGTTGCCGGCCGGCCAATACTCCATGACCTTTTCCAGCGGACATGGTGGCGAACAGGGCCGCGTCGCGCTCGGCGATCTCTCGGTGCGGACGCCTGAACGCATCCTGCGTGTGGTCCTCAACGTGCGCGATTTCGGTGCCATCGGCGATGGCAAGACCGACGACGCGCGCGCAATACAGTCTGCACTCGACGCCGCTGCGGGCGAGGCCATCGGGGCGATCGTCCGCATACCACGAGGGCGCTTTCTCGTCGGCACGCCGCTCACCATCGCCGAAGGCGTGGTGCTGGAGGGTGCCGACCGCAACCTGGCGGCGCTCATGTTTAAAGACTTTGACAAAGCGCCCGAAGCATTGATCGCCGGCACGCGCGATTTCACAATTCGTGATCTGACGATTTACGCCACCAATCATCGTCGGATCATTTCGGGGCAAACCCCTAAAAATGCGGGTGACCCCGCCGGCGGTGTGGTGATCGAGCGCATCCGCGTGCGCGCATCGCGCTACTTCGGCAACACAAATAAGCCGGAGCAGGTCCGAAAAAAGTTCGCTCAGGATTACGGACGTTTCAACAGTGATGTCATCACCATCGGTGGCGCCAACAACAGGATCGTTGACAATGATCTCTATGGTTCAAATCGTTCGATTTATTTGCGATTTGGACGCGATACGGTCATTGCACGCAATACGTTCCACCACGGGCGCGTTGGCTGGTATGCCATGGACGGCACGGACCGGGTCATATTTGAAGACAACGAGATCGTGGGCGCTGATCTCATGTCCACCGGCGGCGGCATCCGCAACAACGCGCGCAGCCCAGCATCTCGGAACGTGTTTTTCGCCCGCAATCGCTTTCGTCTGCTGCACGGGTGGGACCGTGAGGCAATGACCACCGACGGGTCGGGAAGCGCCTATTTCGGCTTGGTCGACCGCATATCGCAAGGCCGTTATCGCCTGCGCGAGCCACTTTCAGACCGTGGTCAGAAACGCGTGAACGGCATCGTTGGCCTTGGCGTGTTCGTTATGGCCGGCCGCGGCAGAGGCCAAATGCGCTCAGTGAGGGCTTTTGATGACGGCGTCGTCGAGCTTGATCGTGAATTTGACCTGCCCCCCGATGACAGCTCGACCCTGATCATCACCGCGACCCAGGAGAACTACATTCTCGTCGATAATACATTTGAGGATACCGGCTCGGCCATCCAGTTCTACGGCACATCGATCAATCACATCGTGGCGGGCAACACTTTGAACAGGGCGAGCGGAATCTTCATCACCGGGCGATGGTATCGCGGCTTCCAGCCATCATGGTACTGCCAAGTGCTCGATAACCGTATCATTGATGGCAACACATATCACGGCGGCCCGAACTCGAAGACATTTGCCGGTGAAGGCCTGCTTTCCATTGAGGGCCGGCAACTCAAACCGGATGAGAGCCGACAACGCAAGCCGAACCGTCATCCGTTGGCATTTGGTGCCATCGTCCGACGCAACACGCTCGAAGCCAACGCGCGCATTCGGCTCAATGGCGGACGGATCAAGTCTGCGCCAGGACTTGCAGATGTGGTGGTGGAGGACAACAGCATTGCCCAGTCGGATGTCGGCATCGAAGTGCAGGGCCATGTTGAGCGCGCAGTGCTTCGCAACAACCGATTCTATCAAACGCTGAGAGATCAGGTGGGCGTGCGCTGAGTGAGACAGCCGCCCTGCGACGCAGCCTAAACGGCGCACCATGGCGGGCGGCTTGAGCCAGTTGCCCACCCTTGAACAAAAACACAAAGGCGGCGGTGTAGCGCAACTGACGTTGGCTCCCCGTGTCCTGCCAAGTTCCAAAGCAAACGACAGAACCGGAATACGAGCCGCAACCGTCACCCGGGAAAGAAAGCGCTGGAGCGCCCGCGGACCCGGTAATAGATGAGCCCAAGGATTTCATGTCGCACGTGATGCCAGGCGCGCGCGGACCGGCCGTAGCTGTCAAAGACCGGCCAAGGGGCCACCCGCAGGCCAACCGCGCGAAACGCGCCCATGGCACGCGGCATGTGCAGTGCGGACGTCACGACGATCCATTGGCCTGAACGTCGCCGCCCCACCTCCGCCATGACATCACGGCTGTAGTAAGCGTTCTCAAACGTCGTGCGTGGGCGATGGTCGACGACAATGCGCGCGCGGTGGCGGATGAGCCGCCTCGCCAGATCGATGCCAGCCGGCCCGACACCACTCAAGACCACGTGCGCATCGCGATGGCGGTTGGCCAGTTCTGCCGCGGCCCGAATACGCTCAAAATTGCCGCCGAGCACCAGCAGGCCGGCGATCGGGCGCCCGTCATCGAGCATAGCCGGCTGAAAACGGCCCTGGAGTGAGCCGGCGACAGCCTCAACGAGGGAAAAGCGTGTATCAATGGCCGCTGTGGTGCCCATGCATGCCACGACGACCAATGAGGCAAGCGCCCCCGCCTTTATCCACGCGGCTTTACCGCTACGGCGTCGCCCCATGCTGAACATGCCGGCATTCAGTGCCAGCGAACCTGCCCAACGAGCCCACACCTGCACCACCTTCAATCGTGTCGAATTCTCGTTGCAGCGGCATCGCACATGGTAGATCAACATGACATGAATGCGATATTTTTCTTTTGAGGTGCGTAAACGCCACATTTCCGCGTGAGCCAGAAACCGCGCGTTTAACGTTCAACTGCCGCCTCGCGGCCCAGGCTGCGTCATGCGGACCGCGCAGCGGCAAAGGTTGTTCACCATGGCTGGCATGGTATTGGATGGCGTCGAGCATGCCGAGGTGGCAGGTGCGGTGTACGACGAGGCGCAGGACCCGGCCGCTGATCGGCGTGCAGTGATGGCGGCCTCATCGCCACACGACACGTGCAGCCGGTTCGGTTACACCGACGCTCGCGTAGACAGAGCAATTTGGACCTGATGAGCGGATCATGAGCGATGCACAGTGGGCAGAGGCTCAGCCGGACCGCCAGCTTCCGGCCGAGGTTGTGCGAAGACAGGCGCCGGTCGTGCGTGACCCTTACGGTCCCGGCGCGGGCTATCAGCCGGTCGATGAAGGCAACGATCTTGCGGCCGATCTCCGTTATTATCTTCGGATCGCCCTGCGTCACAAATGGCTGATTGCCGCCTGCGTTGCCGCGTGCG
>CAZGNQ010000192.1:0-7140 GCA_964527285.1 uncultured Hyphomicrobiales bacterium
ACAGAATGTTCTCCGTCTCGCGCGCCACGCGCGGATTCACGGTCATGATTTCGGACAATTTGGTCTGAACCGGATCCCGACCGGCATTGACCAATCGCTTCAGAATGTCACGCTCAGTAACGACACCCATCACCTTTTCGTCACCATCGACAATGATGACGGACCCGTAATTCAGTTCGGCCATGGTCGCGACAGCCTCGGCAACGGTGGTGTCGGGAGCCGCCGTAAAGGGCTTGGGCTTGCTCGCGAACTCCGGGCGGTCGCAGATCTGCATGGTGATGGTCTCCCCGTTGCTGTACCGTCTATTGTTGGCATTACGTGGACAACGCATCAGTGGACTGTCGGTTGCCTCGCGCCGCGATGGCGGCAGCAGCGACCGAGCGGGGATGTCAGATTGATCGGCGTGGTCAGGCCGCCGCACCGCCGCCACAACAGCCGCTCAGGCGTTCTGCTCAATCAGCGGCATGAGTTCAGCGATGGCGGCAGCGTAGACCGCGCGCTTGAACGGCACGATCAGATCGATTGCCTTTTCCGGGGCTACCCATTCCCAGGCATCAAATTCGGCCAGCGGGCTTTGCGGGTCACCGAGATCGATCTCGCTGTCAGTCCCTGTAAAGCGCATCGCAAACCAGAGTTGCTCCTGCCCGCGGAACCGCCCTTTGAGGGCGAGACCCACGAGGTGCGGCGGCAGATCATACCGCAGCCAGGTCTGCGTCCGGCCGATGATCTCCACATTGCGCACACCGGTTTCTTCGTGAAGCTCACGCAAGGCCGCCACGTCGGGCTCTTCACCCTCGTCGATGCCGCCCTGTGGCATCTGCCACAGCCGGTCTGCCGTCTCCTCGTCGTGCACTTTGGGAATGCGTCTGCCGAGCCAGACCTGACCCTGTGCGTTCGCCAGCATGATCCCGACGCACGGGCGGTAGGGGAGTGTATTGGACGGCGTTTGGTCAGAATCATTCGTCATGGCTGACGGCCTCAAAAACAAACGCCGCGGCATGGCCGCGGCGCTTGAACGTCGACGTTTCATCACCGAACTGGCCTTACGCGTATGCCAGCCGGCCCCGGATCGCAAAGTCAGTTCTTTACCGTTTCGTCGGCCTTTTTCACGTCCTTTTGCGCGGTCTTTGCTGGCGGTGCCACCTGGCCGCGGATGAAGTTCACCGCCCACTCCAGCTGCACGTCCTTTTCACGCTCGCGCGGCACGTACGCGTTGGAGCCAGATCCCTCGTCGCCGTCTTCATTTGACAAGTGACCGCGAAGGCTCGACTCGCCGCGCGGGGTGATCTCGCGCTTGGCCAGTTCCTCCGGCAGTGGCTGCTCGATCTTGACGTCCGGCCGTATGCCCTTGGCCTGGATCGAGCGGTTGGCCGGCGTGTAATAGCGGGCCGTTGTGTAGCGCAGTGCACCGTTCATACCGAGCGGCTCGATGGTCTGCACGGAGCCCTTGCCGAACGAACGTGTGCCGATGATCGTCGCACGCTGATGATCTTGCAGTGCGCCGGCTACAATTTCTGAAGCCGAAGCAGATCCGCCATTGATCAGTACCGCCAGCTTCGCGCCGTTGGTCAGGTCACCCGATTTGGCGTTGGAGCGCTGCATCTCATCAGCGTTGCGGCCACGGGTGATAACGATCGCGCCCTTCTCAAGAAAAGCGTCTGACACAGCCACGGCCTGGTCGAGCAGACCGCCAGGGTTGTTTCGCAGGTCGATCACATAGCCCTTCAGATTACCGCCGATTTCGTCCTGCAGCTTCTTCACGGACGACTTCACCATGTCGATCGTGCGCTCGTTGAACGTCGAGATGCGCAGGTAACCGACGTCGCCCTCCACTTTGTGGCGCACGGGGTTGATGCGGATGATGTCGCGCTTGATGGCGATCTTGAGCGGCTCATCAGCGCCCTTGCGCACCACGGTCAGGTTGATCGTCGAGCCGCGCGGGCCACGCATCTTCTCAACCGCCTGCTCAAGCGTCAGGCCCATCACCTGCTCATTGTCCAGGTGGGTAATGAGATCGTTCGCCAGCAGTCCGGCCTTTTCAGCCGGCGTGCCTTCGATGGGCGACACCACCTTCACAACGCCGCTTTCCATCGTCACCTCGATGCCGAGGCCGCCGAATTCACCGCGCGTCTGCACCTGCATATCCCGGAAGCTCTTGGGCGGCAGGTAAGCGTTGTGCGGATCGAGCTTGGAGAGCATGCCCTCAATGGCGCCCTCGATCAGTTTCTCGTCGTCAGGCTTTTCGACGTAGTTCGCGCGGATGCGCTCCAGGATGTCGCCGAAGAGCTGCAACTTCTGGAAAATCTTGGCGTTGTCTTCGGCATCCGAAGCCAGGCCCATCAGCAGGCTCGAGCCTGCCGCATTGGCCGGCGGCGTCCGGGCGATCTGCAGGATCGTGGCGCCTGCAGCGCCGATGGCAATTGCGAGGAACGCCACAAAGGCGACTTCTGGCCTACGCATCATCCTTGAACCTTCCTCGTTTCGCGCGCCCACCACGGGTCGGGATTTATGGGTTTTCCCTTGCGCCGAAATTCCAAATAAACGATCGGCAAATCGTCTTTGATATCAGTGGCCGTCTCGGCCTTCCTGGCCATGCGACCGACGGGCTCACCCGCCAGAACGAACTGCCCAACCCGCACATCGCGCTGCTGCATGCCGGCGATCAGGATATGATACCCACCGCCGGCGTTGATAATCAACAACTCGCGATAGCTGAGGAACGGGCCCGCATGGACCACCCACCCATCGGCTGGTGACGTGATCTGTGCATTGTAGCGGGTCTCAAGTGCCAGCCCTTGGCTCTCAGACCCGTCCGGGGTGTTCTCGCCAAAGCCCCAGAGCCGGCGCCCGCTGGCCGGCAGGTTCAAGAGCCCCTTCGTTTTCACAAACGGTACAGCCGGCTCGATCCGCTTCAAATCGTTGAGCGCCACCTGGACGCCGCCGCGTGGCCCCACTTCGACAGGACCCGCACCGCCCGCTTCATCCTGATCGGCTTGCGGCAGGGGTTTGCGCGTCGGGGACACCGTCTGCGATGGATCAGGTGCCAGCGTTTCGACGGGCTCGCCAGTTAATGTGCTGTCATCCGGTGGCGTGGAGGTGAAGGTCTCCGTCGGCGGCTCGACGATCGCCCCATCGGGGAGCGCCGCGACCTGCCGGGCACCGTTGGCGTCCGTCTCGTTGTCCTGTGCGCCGAGCGCCTCGTCGTACTGGGCAGCCCCGGTCTGCGGATCGATGGCCGTCCTGAGATTGCCGATCAGAGTCTCAACGCTGTCAGAAGCGGTCGATTGCCGGGCCGAAACCTGCTCAAGCGACGCCAGCTCGCGGCGGATCACCACAAAGCGTTGCTGTTTTTCCGCCACCAGCGCGCTCAGGTTGGTCTGCGATTCGCGCAGCGCGTCGGTCTCGGCCCGCAACGTCCGGCTGGCGGCCTTGATCTGTTCGGCGACGCGGGTGAGCTCACTGAGCTGTGCGGACAGCACGTCGGCGCGGCCTTTCAACTCCGGAAACACCCGCGCAAGCATCATTGCGCTGCGCACCATGGAAAGTGCGTCGTCGCGCTGTGTGATGATGACGGGCGGCGGGTTGCGCCCCATGCGCTGTAATGCAGCCAGCAATTTCGCGATCGAACGGTTCTCGCGGGTCAGCGAGCCGAGGATGAGCTTGCGCTGCTCAGCCAGTTCGGAAAGGCGCCCCTCCAGTTCTGTGAGCTGGCTCTCGCTGTCCTGGACGCGCTTGGCCACCTCGATGAGCCGGCGATTCAAGTTGGCCCGTTCCTGCGCGATGTTCTCCGCGTCGGCCGAAAGTCGCTGCCGCCGAGCCTGGCGACCGGCCTGCGTCAAGGGCGGCTCGCTGACGGCCGAGGCACCGGCGTTCTGCGTCGTTGCGCCGGACGTCTGAGCGTGTGCGGCCGGGAACCCGGGCCCGCTGACATTGGCAACCGAGGTGAGCAATGCACCGGTGAAGGCTGCCGCCCAGCACGCCATGCGGTGGCTGCGCCCGGACCGAGAGCCAATTCCGGCCCGCCCGGCGTGAACGTCGCGGCTGGAACAGGGCGGGCGATGGGACGTCAATGGGATCACGGATGCGCACCGGTTCGTGTGTGGGCCTCTCGCCGGGCTGTCGCGCGTTGATGCCCGACAACCGCGACCGGATCTCGTCATGAACGGGGCCAAGCGATGACGCTGCCCGCCGGCCGCCCTCAGCAGCGATGTTGCGTATCACAGCAGCCGTTCACGCACGATGGTAGGGATGACCGCCCAGGATCGTGAAGGCCCGGTAAATCTGCTCCACAAGAACAATGCGCGCCAAGCCGTGGGGCAGCGTCATATGACCGAATGCGATCTGGCGTTGGCTTGCGCTCCAGGCGTCAGGGCCATGCCCGTCCGCCCCACCGATGGCGATGACCAATGTGCCAGCGCCACGGTCGATCGTACCAGCAATCGCCTGTGCGAACGCCTCAGAGCTCAGCGCTGTACCGCTTTCATCCAACAACCAGAGTGTTGGTGCTGGGGGCTTGGCGAAATGGCGCGCCGAAAGCGCCTGCCACTCGTCGCGTTTGCGGGTCAGCGTGTGTCGCGCCCGGCTCTCCGGCGCTTCAACCACCGTTAGATTGCGCAGGCCTCGGGCGCGTCCCATTGTCTGGGCGCGCTCCAGGTAGCTGGCGCAAAGGCTGCGTTCCGGTCCGTCCTTCAGCCGGCCGACGGCGTGAACAATCAGGTTCATTGTGCGTGCGCCGGCCCACCAGATCGCCTTTGCCGCGCGGGCGTTCAGCTCACGCGGTGCAGCTGTTCTGTATCCAGAGTGTCCAGCCGATCAGCCTGCCACATCTTTTCTAGATTGTAGAACTCGCGCACTTCCGGTCGGAAGAGGTGGAGCACCACATCGCCAGCGTCGATGAGCACCCAATCGCAGTGGGGCAGACCCTCGGTGCGCGGGTTCCCAAAGCCGTTGTCCTTCAGCGCGCGCTCGGCCTGATCGGCGATGGCGCCGACGTGCCGGTTGGAGCGTCCGGACGCAATGATCATGACATCGGCGATAGATGATTTGCCCTGCAAATCGATCGTCACGATGTTCTCGGCTTTGGCGTCGTCCAGGCACTCCTGGATCACGCGAACCAGTTTCGTCGGGGTCTCGTCCGAAGGCGTATCGTGACCGAGGCCGGATTGTGCGGCGGCCATGGCGCCGGCCGTAACGGCCGAAGGGTTCAACGGCAAAACGTTGGTGTCCTGTCTGGTTTCTCCCGCCCCAATGCTACGCGGATTTGCCGCCAATGCAAAGTCACCGGCCCGCTCAGCCATAAGAGCTGTGCGAACTGTCACGGAAGTGTCGTAAAAGCTGAACAAGGCCGGCACTGCGATGGTTTGCCGGGCCATCTTGGTGGCCCGCCTCCAGCTCCGGCTGGACTGACTTAGCAATCTCCTTGCCCAATTCAACGCCGAATTGATCAAATGCATTGATGCCAATCAGGTGCGCTTCGACCCATGTGCGGTGCTCATAAAGGGCCATCAACTGGCCAAGCACGCGCGGCGTCAGGCGATCGAATGCAATTGTCGTGGTCGGGCGGTCGCCGGGAAAGGTGCAATGCGGCGCCAGCCGGGCAATGGCTTGCGGCCCGTGGCCGCGTGCGGCGAGCGCGTCGCGGGTCTCTTCCACCGTACGCCCGAATGCCAACGCTTCCGTCTGAGCAACGGCGTTGGCGACGAGCGCAGTATGCGCTTGCGCCCGCGCCGCTTCGCTTGTGTCACCCCCAGAGTCTGACGCGGCAGCGCCCGCGTCAAAGGGGCGCGCCGGCAGGATGAAATCACAGGGCACTGTTTCCGTGCCCTGGTGCAGAAGTTGGAAAAAGGCGTGCTGGGCGTTGGTGCCGACACCGCCCCAGACCGTTGCGCCGCTCTGATCCTCAAAAGTGAGGGGCTCGTCCTCCAGGTCGACGCGCTTGCCGTTGCTCTCCATCTCCAGTTGCTGGAGCCAGGCCGGGAACTTCTCCAACCGCTCACAGTAGGGCACCACGGCGCGCGTGGGAAAGGCCCGGCCATCAATGTAAAGGCGCCCGAGCAGCGCCAACTGTATGGGGCCGTTTGCTTCCGGCGCTGCGGTCGCGAAATGCCGGTCCATTTCCCGCGCACCGTCGAGGAGTGCCCGAAAGCCGTCCGATCCGATTGCAAGCGCGGCCGACAGACCAACAGGACCCCAAACAGAATAACGTCCCCCCACCCAGTCGGCGAAGCCCAGAATGCGCTCCGGGTCCAAACCGACAGCTTGGGCCTTGTCGACGGCCGTGCTGACCGCCGCCAGATGGGCACTGATGCTGTCGCTGGACTTCTCAACACCGGCTTTGGCGAGCCCGGCCTTGAGCCAGTCGATGGCGCGATGCGCATTGGCCATGGTCTCAAGCGTGGTGAAGGTCTTCGAGACGATGACGATCAGCGTCGTTTCGGCATCGCAGTGGGCAAGCACACGGTCGAGCGCGCTCGGGTCAACGTTCGCGACGAAGTGCACGCCGAGCGGCGCAGCGTCCGGCGTGAGAGCATCGGCAACCAGCGCAGGGCCGAGATCGGATCCGCCAATGCCGATGTTGATCACGCTTGTGAAGCGTCGCCCGGTTGCACCTGTCAGCGTGCCTGCGCGCACTTGATCCACAAAATCGAGCATCCGCTGGCGCGTGGCCGTCACTGCGGCGTGGATGGCGTGCAGATCGAGCCCGTCCGGTGCCGACGTCTGGAGCCGGGCCGGGTCCTCGTCATGCCAGCGCAATGCTGTGTGAAGTGCCGCGCGGTCCTCGGTCCAGTTCACGCGGTGGCCCGCGAGCATGCGGTCACGGGTCTGCTCCAGACCCGTCGTGGCCGTTGCGGCAGACAACGTCGTGCGGGTGACGTCATCCCAGAGGTTTTTGGACAGATCGATGGCGAGGTCCCCGCAGCGCAGCAGGAAATGCGCAAACCGGTTGGGATCGTCATCGAATGCCCGCCGCAGGTTTTGCGCCGTATCTCGCTTGGCTTGGCGCTTGATCGTGTCGCGCAAAAACTGACGCGCCTCGGTGCTTTCAGCGACCGGCGGCTCACCGGGACGGATCATGGCCAGACCCCTTGGCTGTGGCGGGCGGGGCGCGTGGTGCCCCCCGTCGAACCTTACAGGGATTGG
>CAZGNQ010000193.1:0-7079 GCA_964527285.1 uncultured Hyphomicrobiales bacterium
GCATGGATCGTGGCGCAGCCGATTACATGGGCATGCTCGCGACCGTCATGAATGCGCTGGCGCTGCAGAATGCGCTGGAGCGGATGGGCAATGCCGCGCGCGTGCTCTCGGCCATTCCCATGCCGACGGTTTGCGAGCCCTTTACGCGTGCCCGTGCCCTTCGCCACCTCGAAAAGGGACGCGTCGTCGTATTCGCAGCGGGCACCGGCAATCCGTTCTTCACAACGGACACCGCAGCCGCACTGCGCGCCAATGAGATGAGCTGCCACGCCATCGCCAAGGCGACCCATGTCGACGGTGTTTATACAGCCGACCCCAAGGTCGACCCCGATGCGCAGCGCTATGAAACGCTGACCTATGATGAGGCACTTGGGCGCAACCTCAAGGTCATGGACGGTGCTGCGATCGCTTTGGCCCGCGACAACGACCTGCCGATCGTCGTCTTCTCGATCAAGGAAGAAGGCAGCATCAAGCGCCTTGTCGAAGGGCGCGAACGCTGCACAGTTGTTTGCCGCGCCGAACGCGCCGAATACTTCCGGTCGCTGATGCACGCTGACCGGGTCGGCTGACCCGCGTGTGCACGAGCGGTGTGTGTGGCCGGTCAGCGCGCGGCGCCAGCAGCAAGCGCAGGTGGCGTGGCCGAGGCAACACCAAGCCGCGCTTTACCAGCTTTGAGGCTATACGACCGCAGTCCTGGAGATCATGATGAGCGACGACGGTGAAACTTTTGATCTGCCCGACTACAACAAGCGGATGGACGGCGCACTGGCGGCGGTGAAGCAGGAATTCTCAGGTTTGCGCACCGGCCGGGCCAGCGCCGCTCTGCTTGATCCGATCACGATCGAGGTTTACGGCGCCAAGATGCCGATCAATCAGGTGGCAACCGTATCCGTGCCTGAGCCGCGGATGATCTCAGTCTCGGTCTGGGACAAGACAAACGTCGGGGCCGTCGACAAGGCCATTCGCGAGTCGGACCTGGGGCTCAATCCGGTCATGGACGGACAAACGCTGCGCCTGCCGATCCCCGAGCTTAATGAGGAGCGCCGGCGTGACCTCACCAAGATCGCCGACAAGTACGCTGAAAACGCGCGCATCGCGGTGCGCAACGTCCGCCGCTCGGGCATGGATCAACTGAAGAAGCTGCAGAAGGACGGCAGCATCTCTGAAGACGAAGAGCGTAATTTCGCCTCCGATTTGCAGTCCACCACGGATGCGCACATCAAGCAGATCGACGATCAACTGGCGGCAAAGAAGAAAGAGATCATGCAGGTCTAATCTGTCGCGATATCGCCCAGTCACGGCGCGCATGGGGCGGGCCTTGGGCTGCCCAGGGGTGGGTTGCGGCAGCGGCCTTCGTGATGACGGGGCGAGGCTGGCTAGCGGCGGGGCGACCGGAAGGGATGCGGGAACACCGCGTGCGCCGAACGCATCGCCACCGCCAGCGATTGTTGCCACATCTGTTTTGGTTCGTGACAGGCGTTGAGCGTGCCATCACCATATTGATGCGCCGATCGCGCATCGTCCGTCGAAGCGGGCGATATGGCTGGCGGTCCAGCGTTAATGCTAAAGTCCGGTCACGGTGCCGACCATTCCGACCCTTGAGGCCAGGCACCGGCGGTATCGACCACAATGCAGTGTTTCATCGAGAACCCGAAGCGAGGCAGAACGCGTGAGCACTGAGCAGTCCGTTGCCTTGACCACGTCGCCATTGCAGCCCGCGTCGCGCGTGATGCCGCGCCACGTTGCCATCATCATGGACGGCAACGGCCGGTGGGCGAAGGCACGCGGCCTGCCGCGAACACAAGGCCATCGCCGTGGCATCGAAAGCGTGCGCCGCACCGTGACGGCTGCCGGCGAGATGGGGCTTGAGCACCTTACGCTGTTCAGTTTTTCATCGGAGAACTGGTCGCGCCCGCACAGCGAGATCGTCGATCTGATGGGGCTCGCCAAGCACTTCATCCGACGTGATCTGTCCTCGCTCCACGCCAACCGCGTCATGATCCGCGTTATTGGGGAGCGCGAGGGGGTCGAGCAGGAGATACTTGATCTGATCGGCGAGGCGGAGGAGCTGACCCGCAACAACACCGGACTGAAGTTGACTTTTGCGTTCAACTACGGCGGGCGCGACGAGATCGTGCGCGCCACCCGCCGGATTGCCGACGACGTTGCGGCTGGTCGGCTGGACCCTGCAGACATCGACCGGAACCGGTTTTCGGCCGCCCTCGACACCCACCCCATGCCCGATGTCGATCTTTTGATCCGCACCAGTGGTGAATACCGCATTTCAAATTTTCTATTGTGGCAGTGCGCCTATGCAGAGCTTGTGTTCCTTGATCTTTTTTGGCCAGATTTCAGCGCAGAGGATTTGAGCAGCGCCATAGGGGTCTTCCAGCGGCGCGATCGACGTTTCGGGGGCATAAAGCCGCTTGCCAACGCGTCTTGATTGGCACCCGGTCGACACAAATCCATAAGCGGTTGCTGGGGCTGCGACGGGCTTGAACGAGGGCTGACGGTGGGGCAGGGGCCCCAATCTGCCGGCTCACGCCACGTCGCGGACAAGGGTCGCGATTAAGGGATACGCAGTGTGCCGAGGATCATGGGAGGCACTTGAGTGGTTGGACAGGTGGCCGCCTATCGCAGCGATAACAGCCTCATCGCGAGCGGACACGCGCACGCAGCGTCGCGTAAGCGCACACTGGGTGAGTTGTCCTTGCGCGTGATCTCGGCGCTTTTGATGATCGTCATCAGCGTTGCCGCCACTGTTCTCAGCGTCTTTTCGTTTGCGATGCTGGTCGGCCTTATCGCCTGCGTGCTGTCGTGGGAGTGGGACCGCCTGACGGCGCGCACGTCCGACCCCTTCGCCGCAGCCCATCTCGTGCGCTGCGTGACGCTGGTGTGCGCGCTGACATTCGCTGTTGGCGATGACTGGACGCTCGTCCTCGTCAGCCTCTTGCTCGGTGGCGCGCTGTCCGGTGTGGCGGCAGCCCATCGCGGGGCGCGACGCTCCTGCGCGGGGCCGGCTCCAGCACTGTTCTGGTCGCTGGTGGGCACCGTTGTGATCGCGCTGCCGGTTCTGTCGCTCCTGTTCCTGCGTGCCAGTCCTGAGCACGGCCTGGCCGCTGTGCTTTTTGTTTTTGCGATCGTGTGGGGGGCGGACAGTGCCGCCTTTTTGTTTGGCCGCACGATCGGCGGGCCGCGCGTTTTTCCAACCATTTCGCCGAACAAGACCTGGGCGGGCCTTATCGGTGGCACGCTCGCCGGCCTCTGGATCAGCGTTGGCGCAGGTGAAATCATGGCCGCTCAGGGTGGCAGCGTAGTGATGTGCAACCTTGCCATTATCGGTGTGGTCCTGGCCGTCGCGACGCTCGGTGGGGACTCGGGTGAGTCTGCCCTGAAGCTCTATTTCAGGTGCAAAGACGTGAGCGGCCTGATCCCGGGCCACGGTGGCGTTCTGGACCGTGTCGATGGATTGATCGTGGCGGCCTGTGTGGCTGTCGCCATCGGTTTTGTCTGCAATCCCTCCGCGCCGGCTGCCGGCCTGTTGCAGTGGACAACGCGCTGAGAACGAAACGGCACGGCGCGATCAGCTCAGCGCGGTGACCCACCCGTCCATGCGGCCACTGCCCCGCTTAAACTTCGCCCATTTCCAAAGTGCGCCTGGGCAGGTGGAAGCTCCTGGCGCGGACCATGATGGGAAACGAGCGAGAGACTGTTGCGCATTTCCATGCGAGCCGGACAATCTCGAGGCAATCGCGTTGCGCTGTCTCCCGTGTTAGCCCGCACTCCGGTCCGACGGCGGGCGGGTTTTGTTCGGGCGCGTGCATAGTCTTTCCTTGGCTATGGCGGAGATCGCCTGCGCACGTTCTGAGCATCGCACCATTGCCCCCCGACCCAGTCCATGCGCATTGGTGTCTTGTGCGCCTTGGCTTCCCTCAGCTCACGACAACACCTCCGAAACAATGGCTCCCGAACACATGGCCCCAGAACGACCGGCCCGAGAACGACCGGCCCCCGTGTCGAAGCAGGCGCGGCCCTGCGATCTGAATGTTCCCCGGCGGGTCTCCGTCCTCGGGGCGACCGGCTCCATCGGCGACAGCACCACCGATCTTCTGGAGCGCAATCCGGACGCTTACGATGTCATAGCCGTGAGCGCGGCCCGAAACACGGCCAAGCTGGCTGAGCGCGCCATCGTGTTGCGGGCCGATGTGGCCGTGGTGGCGGATCCTGCGTGTTATGGCGAATTGCGTGACCGACTTGCGGGTACGGGCATCGAGGCGGCGGCGGGCGACAGCGCCATCGTGGAAGCCGCCGAGCGCCCGGCAGATTGGGTGATGGCGGCGATATCAGGCGCGGCCGGCTTGCGCCCGACGTGGGCGGCCATGCGGCAGGGAACAACGGTCGCGCTCGCCAACAAGGAGTGCCTGGTGACCGCGGGCAGCCTCTTCATGGGCCACGCGCAAGAGTGTGCTGTGCGCCTGATGCCGGTCGATTCAGAGCATTCAGCCGTGTTCCAGTGCCTGGATGGGTCTCCCGCCAAGTCAATCGAGCGTGTTACGTTGACCGCATCGGGGGGGCCGTTCCGGACATGGTCGCGCGATGAGATGCAGCGTGTCCGCCCTGAGCAGGCGTTGAAACATCCCAACTGGTCCATGGGCGCGAAAATCACGATCGACAGCGCCACCTTGATGAACAAGGGCCTTGAGCTGATCGAAGCCCTTCACCTCTTCGCCTTGCAGCCCGCGCAGATCGACGCGGTCGTGCATCCGCAATCGATCGTGCACAGCCTTGTACAATACCATGATGGCTCGGTTTTGGCGCAACTCGGTGTGCCGGACATGCGCACGCCCATCGCGTTCGCATTGAGCTGCCCGGATCGCATCGAGACCCCCGTCAAGAGCCTCGACCTCGTTGAGCTTGCACGGCTGGATTTCGAAGCGCCGGATCTCGACAAGTTTGCGTGCCTCAAATTGGCCCAGCGGGCGATGGCACATGGCGATGCGGCCGCGTGCGTGTTGAATGCGGCGAATGAGGAGGCGGTGCCGGCTTTTCTGGGCGAACGGATCGGGTTTTTGGACATTGCCACCGTCGTTGAGGACACACTTGAGGCCGCCGATCGTGCCGGTTTGCTTGGCCGCCCCGCCACATTGGACGATGTCATGCAATTGGATGCCGCAGCGCGGGGCCTCGCCCGTCAGATTGTGGATCGGCACCCTTGAGATCGTTCGCAAACATGGCGACGTATCGCTCGCTGGTCAGTGACGCCGGCAAACGGTCTGATGCGTCCATCGGTGGCGCGGACGAGCTTTTTCAAGGCTTTTTCTGCCGTACCAGGCCAGCCACGCTCACATCGCCCGGCATGGGGCCGGAGCCAAAGGAACGCAGTTGATGTCATTTTTTGAGATTTTCGGACAGGCGCAAACGCTGGGCGTAATGGTCGTCGGCGCCCTGTTTCTCTTCACCCTCGTCGTCTTCATTCACGAGTTGGGGCACTTCCTGGTCGCGCGTTGGTGCGGTGTCGGTATCGACGCGTTTTCCATCGGTTTTGGACCGGAGATCTTCGGCTGGAATGACGGCCACGGCACACGCTGGAAGTTCTGCTGGCTGCCGCTGGGGGGCTACGTCAAATTCATCGACGATGCGGATGTCGCCAGCGGGCGCCAGTTGAGCCCAGACGAACTTGAGCAACGCGAGGCCGCGGCACGCCAGATGCAGTCTGAGCCGGGCGACGGCGGCGCGGCGGCCCTCAAGGTCGACCCTGAGCGCACGTTTGCTGGCAAAACCGTTCTGCAGCGCTCGGCAATCGTCGCTGCCGGGCCCATCGCGAACTTCCTGCTGGCCATTGTCATCTTCTGGGCCATGTTCTTCGTCTCCGGAGAGCGTGAAATGTCCGCGCGGGTTGATGCCGTTGCCGAGGGCAGTGCGGCGGCTGAGGCCGGCTTTCAGCCAGGCGACGCCATCGTCGGGATCAACGGCACGGCGATTTCGCAGTGGGATGAACTGCTTCAGCGTGTGGGCTTTTCCGCAGGCATCCCGATGGAGTTCACGGTTCTGCGTGAGGGCGCACGGATTCAACTCAGCGCAACGCCGCGCGCCACACAGACGACCGATCTGCTGGGCAATGCGGTGTGCGTTGGTCGGCTCGGCATCCAGCGCAATCTGACGCCGGCAGATAACGAGGTGCGTTCGGTTGGGCCGGTGCGCGCGCTGCAACTCGCTGGTGAACAGACCTGGGACGTTGTTGCCACGACCGGCAGGGTGGTCGGCAACCTGTTCGTCTCCTCCGCCACCTGCCCTGCGCCGATTGGTGGGCCCATAAAGGTGGCGCAGACGGCGGCGCAGGCCGCCAACTTGGGGTTTGTGTTCCTCATCAACGTGGCGGCCTTCATTTCGATCAGCCTGGGCCTCGTCAATCTGCTGCCCATCCCGGTGCTCGATGGCGGGCACCTGCTGTTTTACGCCATTGAGGCAATTCGGGGACAGCCGCTCGACGAACGCATTCAGGAGGTTGGATTCAGGATTGGCCTGGGTTTGATCCTCATGTTAATGGTCGCGGTGACGTTCAAAGACAGTCTAGAGCTGTTGAATTAGTGAGCTACATCAACGGGTTGAGGTCGACCAGGTCGCATGGGGCGAATCGTGACAGGGTCGGCAGATGACGCTCAAAAGGACGTCTGGGGACACGAAGTAAGGGGCACCTCTGGCATGGCGAACACGCAATTGCCGATGAAACGGGCCTTGACAGTCGTCTGGTTGCTGCTGGCGTCGCTGGTGGCAGCCGGCGGATCACTGTCTCTGGCCGACACGGCGCAAGCACAAGTCATTCGCGACATCCGTGTGGAGGGTAACCGCCGGGTCGAGCGCGAGACAGTGCTGTCCTACCTGCAGTTCCAGGTTGGGGACCAGTATGACGCCTTCCAGGTGGACCAGTCGCTTAAAGCACTCTTTGAGACAGGGCTGTTCGCCGATGTGCGCATCCGGCGCGAGCGGGTTGTCGTGGTCGTGGTCGTCACTGAGAACCCGATCATCAACCGGGTCGCCTTTGAGGGCAATTCTGAGATCGATGACGCGACGCTGGCGGC
>CAZGNQ010000194.1:0-7042 GCA_964527285.1 uncultured Hyphomicrobiales bacterium
GGCCGAGCCGAGCCAGTAGACGCTGTCCGGCCCGCTTTCAGAGCGGATCGACAGCATCTTGTCGCCGACCTCGTCGATCGCCTGATCCCAAGACACCCGCTTCCACTCGCCGTTCACGAGCTTCATCGGGTACTTCAGGCGGCGCTCGCCATGCGCATGCTCACGCACGGCCGCGCCCTTGGCACAGTGTGCTCCCAAGTTGAACGGGCTGTCCCAACCCGGCTCCTGGCCAACCCAGACGCCGTTGTCGACCTCTGCAACGACCGTGCAGCCGACCGAACAGTGCGTGCAAACCGTCTTCTTCAGATCCACACGGCCCGACGGCGCGGCATCGGCAGCAGTGGCCTGACGCACCCGCCCACCAGCGGTTGCCACGGCGGCGAGGCCACCGACAGCAAGACCGGAGCGGCGCAGGAACGAGCGTCGATCGATCTGCTCGCCCGCGATGCTCCCCAGGACCGACGCCATACGGGGGCCTTGCGCAACCCCGTTCGTCTTTTTCCTCAGCATGTTTCACTCCCTGATCGCACATCCGTGAGGGGGATGTGCGTTGGCTCAAAAACCGGGGACACGTCTGGCAGGGCCTATCGCAACCTGCCGCCGGCATGCCCGGCAATGCCTGCGTTCTGGCGGTGACCGCTCAGAAGCGGGCGCTCTCCAGATACTTTTTCACGTGCTCCGTCTTCGTCATGCCCAGCGACGTCGGCGCTTCAGCAGCGCTGGCCGTCGCCCCGCCGACCACGACGCCGGCTGCGGCCACAGGAGCGCCCATACCGATCATCTTGAGAAGGTCACGCCGAGAGGTCGTCGCCTTGCCCTGACCCTGATCTGCTTTTGTCATTGTTCTCCCTTCCGTCCGTTCACAACTCACCGGGCATTTCGCCAAGTCATCGTCGCGGGGAAATCTCTCCTCACGAACTGCCGGTGGCTTCACCCACCATTCGGAATGCATTCCGTTCGATTTCGATCAATTGCCGCCCCAATGTCCCCACCGGAGCGTAGAAAACAGCATTCTCCGACGCCTCCAAATCTGAGAAAAAATGTCCGGCCCACTTCTCGAGGTGCGCGTTGAAAAACGTGCGTTGTTCGTCCAGGCTGAGTGGATCGCCGAAGCGTCCGCGGATCAAACCACCCATCATTTCGCACAAAGAGGCGATGTTATCTTCCGGTTCAAAGGTCGTATCCGCCCGAGCAAGCCCCATGCGCGCCATGTCATTGCGCAGCGTGGCCAACGGTTTTTCATTGAGAAAACCAGTGAGGTAGTAACTGGCGAAGGGCAGCAATTCGCCACGGCCCATCCCAATGAACAGGCGGTGATACTCGCGGTCGACCTCATCGGCGCCCAGCCGCTCTGACAGCCGCCGAACAGCGAAAATCGCACGCCCGATTTCTGTTTCATCGGGCTCAAGCAGCGCCAGTTGGTCCAGCGTCTCCTGATTTGGCGCGCGCGCCAGAAGTCGCCCCAGGAAATCGTAAAGATCGGCGCGCGAGATGTCCTCTGGTGCCACAGTGAACACGACGCCCGATGGGCCAGTTGCCCCCTGGCCCTCGGTCGCATCACGACCCGCAGCCGTGTCGCCAATATGCTGATGTGTTTGCGCCTGAGGATTATTCATCTGGGCCATAGTTTTTTATCCTTGGGACAAAAACCTATCGCTGAAATTATATACAGGTCCATCTTGCAGCGCAGCATCAAGGCCGCCGTACCGCTAGCCTTTGGTCGTACTTTCCGGCCTCTCGGCGATGGCAAATTGCCGCGTCTGCCTTGTGTTCGCGGCATTGCAGCAATCGCGATTGGGCAAGGGAGGGCCGCATTGCCTCTCGTTCAGGCCCGCCTCATGGCAAAGCCGCGGCAGCGGCAGCGCCAGGCCAGTGTCCAGGCGATGGCCAAAGCAGCGCTCAGCACCCCGGCGTCCGGTGGGAAACACTTATCCCTCCGGCCGGCTGCGATGCCGCCACACAGATGACGC
Source organism: uncultured Hyphomicrobiales bacterium (assembly GCA_964527285.1). GTDB lineage: Bacteria > Pseudomonadota > Alphaproteobacteria > Rhizobiales > CAZGNQ01 > CAZGNQ01. Next base: position 1,971 of record CAZGNQ010000194.1, read on the forward strand.
GTGAGATGGCAATCAGGCGGTCGGCTCATCGGCAAAGGTGAACCGCATGGCGCGCGGGCGACGCGAGTGTGCGACCTCGTCCAGGTTGCTGCGTGCGTCCCCAGCCGCCAGCATCGGCGCCTCGCTTGGCGAGGGGGCGCGAAACGGCGCGGTCGGCGGTGCATACGGCGTGGTCTCAGCCACCATCACCCCATCGCCGGCCAATTGATCCTGGACGCCATCGCCCGCCACTATCGGCGCGTTCGCCGCATCGGCAACGGCCGCCGGACCAGGCGCGTTCTCCACCTCATCGCGGGCGCCATCCACGCCCTCATCCTCGCCACCGGGCACAGCGTCAGCCTCGTCCTCCTCTGGCTCCGTCAGTGCTGCCAGCATCCCCTTGCCCACCTGATAGGTGGTCTGCAGGTTGGCAACAACGGTGGCCGCATCGGTGAAATCCTCACCATAATCAACGAGTTCATCCAGATTGGCGAGAATGGGATTGAGCCTCCAGAGTTGCCGCAACGCCTTGCGCCGCAACCATTCCGGCACACCCGCGCGCATGAAGCCCGAGACATCGTCGCCAGCCTGCAGCGTGTCAGGATCGGGCAGGCCCAGGCGTTCACACAGTTCGCCCTGCGTTTCTTCCGGCGGGGCCGATGGCTCGCCTGGCGGCACGGACCCGTCCGGCAAACCATCCAACGGGACAGACGACGCCGGCGCGTGTGGCCCGGCGTGTGTGACAGCTTCGCCCACGTCGGCCGGCGACGCCTCGGCAACGGGCTGCTCGCCCTGACCGGCCGCCTGTTTGCGCTTGGACCAACGCGCGAAGAACGACGCTTCATCCGCCTCGTCGCGCCCATTCGCTCTGTCGGCACCACTCAATGGATCGTCCTCCCGCGCTCTTGCGAGGCCACCGGCTCATCCGGGCGCGCAGGCCCGCCCTCATCGCTTGCGTCTTGGCCTGCACCATGGGCGCCAGCGGGGTGCGCACCGGCAGTGCGCGGGGCGCGATACACATCGCTTGCCTGACGGATGCGCGCGTCGCCAATCCCATCCTCGCTGCGGTCGACCTCAACCCTGTCGCGCCGGCGTTTCTTGAAGGGCTCGTCCCTGTGGTGGTGGTTCACGAAGTCGCGGATCAGCGCCACAATGCCTGGCGGCATGGGCACGGCCTCCACAATCTCCTCTCCGCTGTCCAGGTAATCCTGCGCCTCGAAAGGGGACGCTGTGACGGCGTGAACGGTATATTCGCGCGATGAGTTGGGGTCCTCACACGGGCGCAGGATGACCCAGACGCTGGCCGGTTCGTTGGAGATGGCCACACGGTAGGCTTCCGTCTCCGCGCGGTGCAGTTCCATATCGACGGTCGCTGCGTGGAAATCAGTGACATTTTCCTCTGAGCGCAACTCCGCCCAGTCGGCCGGGGCAGCCCCGGGCAGTACGGCCACCGCCTGCCAGTGCCACTTGGCCCAGCGGCTGACGCCCGGACGACGGCGCACCACCACACCCATGGGAACCGTCATCACGCGCTCAATCGCTCCGGCGCCGTCGCTGGCCGTTGGTGCGTCGTCGCACTGAGCTTGCGACAATGGCGGTGTCTCTGGCGGCGTTGCCTCATCGTCTTGCATGGACGCTTCTTATCGCTCGCTGATTGATTACGGCACCGAAGCCCCGAGGCAGGGTCCGGGGGCCACAACGTGCGCCAATCGACCATGCGCCGAGGGCGCAGGACCCTGTGACCGACCGTCGCGCCTGCCTGCGACGTGGTCATCTATATGCTTTCAAGCTGTTCGATCGCGACCTGCGCAAGGCGCGCGGAGAAAAATCTTTTCAGCAGGGAGAGGCTCCTTTGGCTCAAGCCGATTTCACCAAGGGCGATGACCTTGCGACCACGGGTACGCCTGAAACCAGCCGAGGACGGTCGACGGGGCAGATGGCCGCCGCCGCCGCACCGCATCTGATGCTGTGCACCTGCGAGGGGACATTTGCGCCCAACCCTGATCGCATCGCCGCGGGTGAGCGCTCCGGCGCAGCGCCCGGCTGGAGCGGCTGCTCGCTGCATGACAACCTGTGCCGGCGCAATGCCAACGCGGTCGCCGCCCTGCTTGAAAGCGGCGCGCCACTCGTAATCGCCTGCGGCCAGGAAGCGGCGACGTTTGAGGACATGGCCGCTGAGGCGGGACGCGACGGCGGCGTTGCGTGTGTCGACATTCGCGACCGTGCCGGATGGGCGCGCGACTTAGACAGCGCCAACGCTCAGGCCAAGATGGCTGCGCTGCTTGCAGAGGCACGGCTTGCACCGCCGCACACCCCCACCCGCGAGCAGACGAGTGAGGGGGTCTGTCTGGTCTATGGTGCCGGCGAAACGGCTTTGGCCGCAGCCGAGCGGCTCAGCGCGACGCTGTCTGTCACCTGTCTTTTGAGCGCGCCCGGCGACGCGATGGCACCGGTTCGTACACTGTTCCCAATCGTTTCAGGGCGGGTTGCGGGCGCGTCGGGGTATCTTGGGGCATTTTCCATCCGCGTTGATGGCTTTGCGGACATGGAGCCGGGCGGTCGCGGTGGTCTGCGCTTCGGCCAGCCGCGAGATGGTGCCCGCTCACAGTGCGACCTGATCGTCGATCTCTCCGGCGGGCAACCGCTCTTTCCCACACACGAAAAACGCGATGGCTATTTGCGGGCCGATCCGGGCGACCCGCTCGCCGTGGAACGCGTGCTGTTCGACGCGACGCAATACGTGGGCACGTTTGAAAAGCCACTTTATATCCGTTTCGAGGCAAGCAAGTGCGCCCACCAGCGCGCGCAAAGGCCCGGCTGCACGCGCTGCCTTGATGTCTGCCCGACAGGTGCAATCACGGTCGGCAACGGCGGGCGCGCCGATGCGGTGACGATTGACCCTGACATCTGCGCGGGCTGTGGAAGCTGCGCGGCCGTCTGTCCTTCGGGCGCGGCGCTCACCGATTACCCTCCCTTTGAGTTTCAGTTGCAGCGCCTTCGCACACTGCATGATGCATATGTCGCCCACGGCGGCGCCGCAGGGCCGCGACTGCTCATCCACGATGCCGCGCACGGCGGCGAGATGATTGCACTGGCCGCCCGGTTCGGTGATGGCCTGCCAGGGGATGTGATCCCCTTCGCCGTGGAGGAAACCGGCGGTGTGGGTCACGCGCTGATTGTTGCCGCCCGTGCAACGGGCTTCTCAACAGTACAGATCCTGGCGGGCCCCAAGGGTGATCGGGCGCTGTTGGAGCGCGAAATTGCGCTCGCCAACACACTGATCGATGGCGTGGCGCACACGCACGGAGCGTCGACGGTCGCCGGGCTGATCGACGTGGCCGACCCGGACGCACTGAGCACAACGCTGTTTGAGACCGAACAGATGCCGGCGTCTGCATCACCGCTGCAACGTGTTCTGCTGCTTGGCGAGCCGAGGGAGACGGTGCGCGTGGCGATGACGGCGCTCGCTGGCGACACACCGCCGGACGCCCCGATCCCGCTGCCCGACGGCGCCCCCTATGGACGGATCGACATCAACCAGGACGCCTGCACCCTGTGCCTTGCCTGCGTCAGCCTTTGCCCGTCCGGCGCGCTGACGGACAACCCTGACAGGCCGGAGGTCCGCTTCCAGGAGGACGCGTGCCTGCAGTGCGGCGTTTGCCGGTCAACGTGCCCGGAAGGTGCCATTTCACTCCACGCGCAGTTTGACGTGTCGCGCGATGCCCTGGCGTTCAAGGTCTTGCATGAGGAGGAGCCGTTCGCCTGTATTTCGTGCGGCAAACTGTTCGGCGTTAAAAGCACGATCGAGCGGGTGATGGAAAAGTTGAGCGGCCAGCACTGGATGTTCACCAACTCAGACAATGCCAAGCTGATCCAGATGTGTGATGATTGCCGTGTGCAGGCTCAGTTCCACGGCGGAACGGCCCCCTTCCAGATGGGAAGCCCGCGCAAGGTGCGCACGACGGATGATTATCTGTCCGACGATGGCCAGAACGACGGCGAAGCCTGACCTGACGACATTGGGCTAAGCGAAACAAAAAAGGGCCACCCCCACTGCGGGGATGGCCCTTTTTTCTTCGATGTCTCACCGTGGCGCACACAGGATCAGCGCGCCACCTTGGTCGGGCATGTCAAACCGTGCGGCGCTTACGCCCGGAGATCAAACCGGTCCGCATCCATGACCTTCGTCCATGCGGCCACGAAGTCGCCCACGAACTTTTCTTCCGCATCGTCCTGCGCATAAACCTCCGCATAGGCACGCAGGATTGAGTTGGAGCCGAACACCAGGTCAACCCGCGTGGCGGTCCACTTGGTCTCGCCGGTTTTGCGGTCCTTGATGTCGTAGAGGCCGTCTTGCTGCGGCTCCCACACATTGCCCATGTCTGTCAGATTGACGAAGAAATCGCGCGTCAACTGGCCTTCGCGGTCTGTGAAAACGCCGTGCTTGGCGCCACCATGGTTGGTGCCAAGCATCCGCATGCCACCCAGCAGCACCGTCATTTCAGGGCCAGTGAGACCGAGAAGCTGCGCCCGGTCGAGCAGCAGCTCTTCCGGCGCGACATCAAAATCGTCTGCAGCGTAGTTGCGGAACCCGTCTGCCAGGGGCTCCAACGGCGCGAATGAAGCGGCGTCGGTCATTTCCTCCGTGGCATCGCCACGGCCCGGCGCGAACGGCACCGTGATGTCGTGGCCGGCAGCCTTGGCAGCTTGCTCGATGCCCACGTTGCCTGCCAGCACGATGACGTCCGCGATGGATGCTCCGGTCTCCGCGGCGATAGTCTCCAGGACGCCGAGCACCTTGGCCAACTGGTCCGGCTCGTTCGCCGCCCAGTCTTTTTGAGGGGCAAGGCGGATGCGCGCGCCATTGGCTCCGCCGCGCCGGTCAGAACCTCGGTATGTGCGCGCGCTGTCCCAGGCCGTAGCAATCATCTCAGCCGCGGTCAGGCCGCTCTCGGCGATCTTCGTCTTGACAGCATCGACGTCGTAATCCGTGGCGCCGGCGGGCACCGGGTCCTGCCAGATCAAGTCTTCGTCTGGCACGAACGGCCCGATGTACGTTGCCTTGGGCCCCATATCGCGGTGGGTCAGCTTGA
>CAZGNQ010000195.1:0-7034 GCA_964527285.1 uncultured Hyphomicrobiales bacterium
GTTGCGGTAACTGAGCTTTTCCTTCGTGCCCGGATGGATCGGCGGCATGTCCTTGAACTTCGGCGGGATCTCGATCATCGCCTTGCCGATCATCACGGCAACCGGATTGAGGTCGGAGCCATAGGCCGGCAGTCCTAGGCGCTGCGCTTCAAGCGGGATCGACCCCCCACCTGAGAACGGATCATAAACCGGCGGCAGCTCGCCATTGCAGCAGCGGCGGATTTCCGCGCGGGCGCGTTCCAGCACTTCCTCGTTGGTGGAGTTCTCCCACTTCACCAGATCTTCGATGATCTTGAACAGCCGCTGGCGTTCCAGGTCTATCGCGCACTCTTCCAGTGTTGGCGGGTTCTCGTCGGCCGGCAGGCTGGTGCCATCCTCCGCACGCTTCTGTCGTGCCGCCTCACGTTCCGCCAGCTGCGCTTCGGCCGCCGCCTTCTTCTTCTCATCGGCCAGAAGCTCATCGACATACTCGGAAGGATCGTCCACGAGTTGCGCGAACAGGACAGCCCGGCAGGCCGCCAACGGCCGGCGCGCCCACCACAAGTGGAGGGTAGAGGGATGCCCATGCCGGATGGATTTCTCACGCGCTGAGGCCGCGTTGATCGCCTCCAGCGGGATCGCCACCTCGATCAGCTTTTTTTTGTATTTGTTTTTTGTCATTCGTCCCCCGCGCGAGATCCAATCCCGCATAAGCTCATGATATTTCTAGCATTAATTAGATCTGCAATAAAACCCATTGATTTAATCTGATCCAATTGTTCCGACTTCGTTCGCATGCTCTAGTTTGGTGTGCCGGATCGGCTTAAAAGTTGTTTGAGATTAAACTGGATCGCAGTTTGATCGAAACCTGGCTCATGCTCTGCCAAGGCACCGCGCACGTAACGCGGTTCGCGTGCGAACCCGGCATCTACCTTGACAATGGCAAGGATGTACTTTTCGGGCTCGTGCAGGGATGTGATCACCTCTTGGCGGGTGATCATCACGGTGTCGGCGCCGTCGACCCTGCCCTTCACCTCGATGAAGCGCAGGTGCTGCGACTTGGGATTGTAGGAGAGAATGTCGTAGCCGATTTTCTGCGCTGAAACGTCGGTCGGAACATTGCCAAGCGCTTTCTCTGCGGCCGTGACGGCGTCCATTGCCGCCATCTCGATCACCTTGCGCGTATCAGGGTTGTCGCAGAACCCAACAGCCGTCGACCCTGCCTGCTTTGGCGCGGTACGCGCGTCGAGCAGCCCTTTCGGAACGACAACCATCCCACCGCGAACACGGGGCGGCTGGGAGCTGATGAAGCGCTCTTGCTGCAATTGGTCGGTGCGACGCTTCAACCTCTCAGCCAGGTCTTCCGCGCGGCGTTCCGCATTCTGCCAATTAAGTCGCGTTTTCTTGCCTGCTTTTTCTTCCTCTTTCAGCTCGAATGCGCGCGAGTCCCAATAGTTGATCTCTTTCTTGAGACGCGTGCGAACCTCCTGCTCAACTTTGTCGATCTCCGGCAGGCGGCGAGCCTTCACCTCGGCAACGTGCCGCTGGGCCAGCTCGACAGTGGCAAATCGGACAGCTGTCTTCTCCAGGTCGGTGGTCAACCAGTCTTCGTCGAGACGATCTTGCACCAAAGCCACTTCATCCGGAGTAGCCGGTCGAAGATTGAGGTGCGGTGCAATACCGGCGTTTGTGGCAACGCCGTCGCGTCTCACGGTCGCGAACTGGAGTTTCTGCGAGATCACGTGAGGCTTGCCGGTGCTGGTCGTACGTCCGTCTTGAACGGCGTGTTCCAACAGAAATATCGCGGAGAGGGCTTCGCCGGCATCGGTGTCGTCGACCAGGATCGCACCTTGCTTCATCAGTTGGTCGTAGTCTTCTCGGATCAGACTGATCACGGCTTCGAGCAACGGATGTCCGGGACAGACGAACTCGGCAACAGGCTGTTGGTGGATCTTCGATTTCTCGAAGCATATGCGCTCGTACTTCTTTTGAAGCGGAGCGCCGATCCCGATCTGGCGATCGCGGTCCCTGATGCGGACTGGAACGTGAGTGATTTCCCAACGCCCTTCTTCGCGACGCTTCATGCGCCCGCCGAGATGCTGGAAAGCCTCAACAAAAAAGCTCTGCACATGGTGTGGTTGCAGGCGTTGAGCTTCTGCCTTTTCCATCTCCAAGCGAAGCTCGTGAACCTTCGCTTCTGGCATGGTTTCGTTCGTCAGGGCGCGACGTTTGAGAAGCTCGACTAGATGCTGTTGATCGACAGCCCCATCGACCTGCTGGAACAAGCGTGCACGAACCTCGTCTTGTTCGCCGTACTGGATCGCCTGGATCAGCAAGTCTTTGAGGGCGATCCCATCGAAAAGCTCACCGAGCACGTCATAGACACGCCCACCAAGCGCTTCGCGAGCAGCTTCAAGCTTGTCGAGCAGACGGCCATAGACTTCGCCTTCGCGCGTATCATCCGCAACAAGGTTCCAGAGGTGGCAAACTTCCGTTTGGCCGATCCGGTGAATCCGGCCGAACCGCTGTTCGATTTTGTTAGGATTCCAGGGCAGGTCATAATTGACCATGAGATGACCGCGCTGAAGGTTCACACCCTCGCCGGCGGCGTCGTTGGCAATCAGGACCAGCATGTCGCGGTCCTGCATGAAGCGTTCGATGACCTTGCGCCGCTCTTCGCGTGTGACGCCACCGTGGATGACATCAACAGCGTCGGGGTTGCCGATGCGGGACCGCACTTTGTCCAGCAAGTAGAAGAGCGTGTCCTTGGGCTCTGTGAAGATGATGAGCTTACGACGATTGCCGTCGGCATCAATCATTAGCTCGTCGTCGAGAATGCGATTGAGCTGGCTCCACTTTGCATCTTGACCTGATCTAACAACGCCAAGCGCCATCTGCTCAAGGCCTCGCAGCGTTTCGACTTCAATCGCAAGCTGTTCAACGGTCTCGGCTGTCGTTGCCCCGGTTGCGATCAATTCTTCGAGCGCATCGACTTCTTCCTGTCCGTACTCCTCGATATTGCCCAGCATGTCCTCGGCCGCATCAAAGCCTGCCAGCTTTGCACTACGCCCTTTGGTCGCCAGTCGCGCCTCTGCAAGTTCGCTTTCGAGTCGCTCGCGACGACGTTTCAAAGACTGATAAATCGCAGCAGGTGATGATGCGAGGCGCCGTTGCAGGATCTGAAGAGCGAAGCCAACATTGTTCCGCTTCTTTCCGTCAACATCTGTGAAGCGCTGCACGCGGTTCATCTCATTGCGGACATACTCAGTAACGGCTGAATATAGAGCGGCTTCTTCTGCGGAGAGCTGGTATTTGACCGTATAGGCACGACGTTCCGGGAAAAGCGGTCGACCATCGAACCTGAGGAGTTCCTCCTTGGTCAGGCGTCGCATCATGTCAGCCGTGTCTGCGTAGTGTATGCCGTCGCGGAACCGCCCCTCGAAACGGTCCCCGTCAAGCAATGCCATAAACAGTTGGAAGTCTTCTTCTTTGCCGTTGTGCGGGGTCGCGGACATCAGAAGGAGATGGCGCGTTATCTGCCCGAGCCGCTGCCCAACTTGATATCGCTTCGTGTATTTGACGTCGCCGCCGAAATAGGTTGCGGACATGCGATGCGCTTCATCGCAGATAATCAAATCCCATTCCTGCGAGGTGTTGTGTTTTTTCTGTAGCTCTTGATTGCGCGCGAGCACGTCGAGCCGAACGATCAGACGGTTGCGATCATTGAAAGGGTTACCGGATCGCGATGTCTCGATCATATCCCGACTGAGGAGATCGAACTCGAGGCTGAACTTTTCACCAAGCTCGTCCTGCCACTGCTCGACCAGACTTCCCGGCGCAACAACGAGGCATCGATCAAGATCACTTCGGGCAATGAGTTCCTTGATCAGCAGGCCAGCCATGATCGTCTTGCCCGCGCCGGGATCGTCAGCCAGCAGAAAACGAAGAGGTTGGCGGGGCAGCATCTCGCCGTAGACGGCAGAAATCTGGTGGGGAAGCGGATCGACAAGGCTCGTGTGGATCGCAAGGTACGGATCAAAGTAGTGCGCGAGCTTGATCCGAGACGCCTCGGTCACGAGGCGCAGCAAGCCAGCATCGGCGTCGAACGCCCATGGGCGTCCAACCGAAGCCAAGTCGAGCCGATGCTCGTCATCGCGGTATAGCGTTGTTTCCGCAATTCCGTTTTCGTCACCGCGATAGACAACATTGATTGCTTGATCGCCAATCCAGTCGACTGACACGACCTCGACTGGACGGGACGGATTAAGCCCAGTGACGGACGATCCTGGCTTAATGTCTTCAAGCCTTGCCATGACCATCACCTTGCTTGCGCGGATGCGCGGTCTCGCTATCGTTTGCCGCCTCATGCTCCGCCACATAGGCGCGCATGAACTCGCGGATCACCTGCGCAGCGGGACGATCCTGCTCGCGGCAGATCGCGATGAAGCGGTCGCGCAGCTGGCTATCGATACGGATGTTGAGGCCAACGTCTTTTTGCATGTCCGACAGGCTACACAATGTGTAGGCGGAAGAACATGGGGTCATACCTGTGTATGCAGTGATGGCTGTGGGTAAGTTGGCGGTTTACAACCGCGAGTTGTTCCCTGCGCGAACCTGTAACGATCTCTTACAAGTTGCCGCAAGGCCGGGGCTCATCACCGCCCCGATCAGGCTATCGCCTGGCCTGCTAGGATAATGGGGGAAGAACATCAGACAGCACGTGCCCCCCCTCACCTGCACATAGTTGCCCACAGGAAAACGCCGCAGAGCGCGCAAATTTGCGTCCACAGTGCGTCCATGATGGATTTTTTAGATTTCGGAGAGGCGGTTAAGTCATTGATTTTATTGGCGCACCGGGGAAGATTCGAACTCCCGACCCCCAGATTCGTAGTCTAAGACAAATTACGAGAGATCAGCGCGTATTCTGACTCTCATTACAGCTTTGCCGCATAGACGTAACAAGCACTTAGCCGATCAGTCAGAACGCAATTCTCCGGATGAGTGCGCGCAGCATCAGCACGTTCGAAGGCCTCCGGCGGCTCCTCTCGAAAGCCCGCTCCGCCTCGCCCTGCCGCCGGTTGGACGAGCAGCGAGGGTTCGGCACTCGGCCTGCGCAGCTTTCCGGGGGCTCCCCGCTCGCAACGCGTTGCACTCGGCTGGGCTCGAACCGTTGATGAGGTCCCGCTATAGATCAGCGTCAGCTATGGGGATGACCGATATGACGAACCGATTGGCTTGGGCGGGGATGCTCTTGGCGCTTGCGCCGTTCGTCGGGGCCGCGGTTTGGTTGGCGCAAGTTCATCTACCGAGCGCGTCCAGGCCCGCCACCGACGCCATGGTCGCGGTGCCCACAGGACGCGCAGTGAGCCTCGGCGACGTGCGCTTCGTGGCCATGCCAGACGGCCGCATTCTGAGGTTTGCGCCCAGTTCTTCGATCGGCGAACCCGTTGTGAGTGTGCCTGGTGGCCCCGTTCGCCTCGTGCGGGCTGACAAGCAGGTTTTCGCTTCGTACGAGACCAGCGACGGGCGCGCGTTGTTGCGCCAGATTGCACCCGAAATGGCGTTGCCTCGGCCGCTGAAGGCGGCGGCCAGCACGCTGCTCGGGCTGCCGGACGGCAGCGTCTGGATCGGCGGGGTGGATGGCTCGCTCTCGCGCGTCGACGAGGATACGGTGATCCCGCTCGACCAGCGCCTGCCCACCTGGGTCCGGTTCTTGCGCCATGATCGCGCGGGCGTGCGGATCGTGGCAATCAGCGCCGACGGTTCGCGGCTGGAGATTGACCTCTCCAGTGAGGAGCCGCGCGCTGGTGCGCCGCAACGCGATGACAGCGCGACCCGTTTTGCCCTCCACGCCGTGATCGACCCTTCAGAACCGGACGGCCTCTTTCCTCCCGGTTACGTATTTCGCGACTGTCCTCAGTGCCCTGAAATGGTCGTGGTGCCCTCAGGATCTTTCAGCATGGGCTCTCCTATTACGGAAAAAGGGCGGTACCGAAATGAAGGACCCCAGACTACAATTGAAGTTTCCAAGTTCGCAATTGGCAAGTATGAAATAACCCAGGCGGAATGGGAGGTTTGTGTCCAGCTGGGGATTTGCCAAGAAACGCACAGTGAACGCGATACAGGTTATGCACGGGCACGCAGTCCTGTCACCAATGTTTCTTGGGAAGACGCGCAGATCTATGTTCTTTGGCTAAGTCAATTCACAGGACGATCGTATAAACTGCCGACCGAGGTTGAATGGGAATATGCCGCACGAGCCGGCACCCGAACAGCTTTTTCATTTGGCAGCACAATAGACAAGAACCAGGCGCAATTTAACTCCTCAGAAAGTACACTTGTGGGATCATTTCCTGCAAATCCATGGGGGTTGCACGATATGCACGGAAATGTTTGGGAATGGACCAGCGATTGCTATTTTGCGAAGTATGTTGCGAATCAACCTCGGAATCAATGCGCCCTCCGCACTCTGCGTGGCGGATCTTGGGTGAATGTAGCACCGGAACATCTGCGTTCATCTTACAGGATAAGGGGGCAGGTTCACGATCGAAATACCGCACTCGGTTTCCGAGTCGTTCGAGACCGCCTTCCGTGAGGAAGCATTCTATGTTTTCTTAAAAGCTATATATGATTGTGCAGGAGTTTCACATGCATTAAAAAGTAAATACGAAATCTCGAACAACCCGGAAACCGATGCCGCTATCCCGAAGGCCAGGAGGGCCCCTGTCGCGACTGGCGGCGCGCATGCCCCTTGGATCACTGAACCAGGACCCGCCGCGCAGAACGCGAGAGGAACAATTGTCGATTGTGCGCGGCGAGCCATCTGTTGGCGCGTCATCGTAAACGCCGAAGCAGTCCTCGACCCACTCCCAGACATTGCCGTGCATATCGTGCAGGCCGAACGCATTCGGACCAAACGAGCCGACCAGTGCGGTCTGCTTGCCATCCAATCCACTGCCGCAGCCATCGCAGTTCGCGTTGCCCTCGCCGACCTCGTCGCCCCAGGAGTAGCCCGTCTGCGTTCCGGCTCGGGCCGCGTCCTCCCATTCCGCTTC
>CAZGNQ010000196.1:0-6943 GCA_964527285.1 uncultured Hyphomicrobiales bacterium
CGCACCACTGGCCATTGCGGCCGTGACGACCGCAATCACCGCCCCCAGCGCCGCCCGCCTCGCCGAACGCGGCGCTCCCCCCCTCGCCGCCGCCCTTACCGTCCGCTTCGTGCCCATATCAGCATCCCTTCTTGACGTAGGCTGAGCTGACGACGCGGCGCCCGCGGCTCAGGTTGCGATTGGCACGAGAGCGGCTGGAATACGGGCCGTAGTAGCCGCAGTACCAGCCGTTGCGGAAATTCGGATAGTTGTTGGTCCACAGAACGCTGGCGCCGCGCGAGCCTCGGGCGGCGGCGCTGCGCGACTTTGAGCAACTGAGGATCACGAACCAGCCACATCGATTAGATGAACCGCCGCCCGAATAGGACGGTTGCGACGTGCGCCGGCTCTCACTGGCGCGCCGGGCGCGTTCAGCGGCCGCGCGGGCTTCCTCGGCGCGGGCCCGCTCACGCTCGGCCGCCTGGCGCTCACGGGCCAGCCGGTCGAGCATCGCTTGTGTGCGCCGGCGCTCTTCGGCCAGCCGTTCGGCCTCTACGCGCTGGCGACGCTCCGCCTCACGCTTGTCACGCGCCTCGCTATCGCGCTTCAGGCTGGCGTATTCGCGCGCAAGTGGCGCCTGCGGACAATCGGGATAGGCGCGGGCATAGGCCTCGAGCGCTTCCACCGTGTTGACATTGCGGGCGTTCGTGAAGGCGGTCTGGCAGCGCTCGGCCGCACCTGGATCGTTCCTCGCCTGCGCGTCTGCGCGCGCCTTGTCCAGCAGCAGCCCCACAGCCGCCACGTAGCGCCCATCCGGAAACAGCTCCAGATACTGCTCAAGCGCCTCAACCGTGCCAAGGCCCCGGGCGAACTCGTATTGCTCTTTTTCCGTCAGGGCCTTTTTCGTGTCGCCCGCATCGCGGGTCGGGCCGGGCCCCCCATCGGGATACTCCACATCGAGTGCGGCGGCCTGAAACGTCCACCCCGGCTCGGTCTCATCAATGATGATCGGGTTCTGCTCGCGTTTCGACAGCAGGATGGAGCGCTCATTGACCGAAAACTTCACGAACTCTTTCAGCTCCGACCACGTCACGGTGCCATCGCCATTGCCGTCCCGATCGGCCGCGCCTTCAATACCATCGATGAATTTGCGGGTGAAAATGCTGTGACCCGCCTCCGGATCCCATCCCGCAACCTGAAAGCTGGTCGAAGCTGCGAGGCTGATCAGGTTTTTCGGCCGCTCGGATTTGCGTTCTTCCGCCTCTTCCACGTGCAGCGGCCTGAAAGCCGGCGCTGAGGTCAGTGTGAGACTGCCGCCATGGAACTCACCGGAGAAACAGGCATCCATCATCAAAACGACTTTGCGCCCGGTGCCGACCCGTCCGGCGATGTGGTCGAGGCTCGCGCGGATCTGCGCCAGCGCATAACCTTCGCTGGGCTGGCTGGCGTCAACATCGGTCGGAATGACGAAGCGTTCCTTGCTGCGGGGATCCGGTGCGCCATGCCCGACATAAAACACGAACACATTCGAGCGGCCCGGGCGGGCGAGACGCGAGAGCTGGCCGAAGTCACCGCGGCCGCGACCGAACCAGCGCTTGAACCCCGAAGACGTCAGGTTTTCCTCAACGAACACACGGCTTTCGCGGAAATTGAGCCGCTGTGTGAGGAACGCCTTGATCGCGGCGGCATCGCGCTTTGCGTAAGCCACGTCAGCGCTGAAGTCATACTCGTGATTGGCGATGATCAGCGCGATGCTGAGCGCGTTGTCCGGTTCGCCCTGCGCGCGGGCCGGCAGAGCCGAAATGAGCGCCGCGAGAAGCACCGCCAAGCCAGCCATCGTCAGCCGGGCTGCGTCAAGGCCGCGTGGCCTCGTCGGGCTGTCCAGGTGGCGGTGGACGCTGTGGTCGCTTCTGCCGCTACCGCTGCCGCGTGGTGTTTCTCGCGTGACCACCTGCTGGTTTGGGTCGCCATCCGCCATGCGCACTTGCCCCGCTCGTCATTCCGCTGCCTTGAAGGACATGTTTAGCCGAACACGGGCAGGGATGCACCCGCCCGCCGTCGCGCACCGCGTTCATTGCACGTCATCCCGGGCGCCCTCATGGTTCAGCTCGGTGGCCCGCCCGCCGTGCGGCGCGCTCACGATGTCCTCCGTCGCGCGGCGCGCATCGTCCTCCGGCGGCGTCACGCGCCACCACACCCCGTAACGCCAGGGCATGAGCCGCTGGCTTTGACCGGTCGGCCGGGGCACCGGGTCGAAGCCACTTGTGCCCCACGGATGGCAGCGGGCGAGACGCGCCAGGATCAGCCAGAGACCACGCCAGGCGCCGTGGTGGTCAACGGCATCCAACGCATATTCCGAGCAGGTCGGCAGATGACGGCATTGCACCCCGATGAGCGGCTTGAGGGTGGCGCGGTAGACATGGATCGGCAGCTTCAGGCCAGCCCGGCACACGCGTGCCCACGGGCCCAGCGCGCTTGCTGACCGTTCATCCCGCGCGTGGCTCTTGCAATGGCAGGTGTCCAGCGTCACAGCCCCTGCAGGAATGGATTGGCTGCGCGCTGACGTCCGATCGTCGAGGCCGGTCCGTGTCCGCAGATGAACGTGACGTCGTCGTTGAGCGGCAGCACGTGGGTCTTGATGGACGTCATGAGCTGCTCGGTGTTGGCGTATGGAAAGTCCGTTCGCCCGACGGAACCATCGAACAGCACGTCCCCCAGGACCGCGAAGGGCAGATCGCGCGCCACGAAGATGACATGTCCGGGCGCGTGGCCCGGGCAGTGGTGCACATCGAAGGTCAGCTCGCCGACCTGCACGTTGCTGCCTTCCTCAAGCCATTGATCGGGAACCACATTGCGCGCCTCGGCAATGCCAAACATCGGCGCCTGCACGGTCAGATTCTCCAGCAGAAACGCATCATCCTTGTGCGGTCCAACGATCGGCACCTGGATCTTTTCACGCAATTCATCCGCGCCGGCTGCGTGGTCGATGTGTCCGTGCGTCAGCCAGATGGCGCTCGGACGCGCCTCATGGGCCTTGGCCACCTCATCAAGCGCTTGGATGATTTGCTCCACATCACCGCCGGGGTCGACCACGACGCACGCCTTGGCGGCGGTGTCGACGAGGATCGCGCAATTCTGCTGGAGCGGCGTGACAGGAACGATGGTGACGGCGAAACGGGACATGCTGTGCTCCGGAGGGCGGTGTTGGTGTGGCGCGCGGCCCATCCGCCACGATCAGGTGGGCGATCAGGTTTACGATCAGGTCTGGCCGTTGGCCTATCGGCTCCGGGCCTTCGCGTCCATGGCGGCGGGTCTGCCTCGCCAGTTCTCTCAGGCGGCGCGACGCGACCCCTGGCGTGGTCAAGCGACTTTTCAGAATTGATTGATGTCTCCGACCCATGGGCCTTTAAAAAATTGACGCATTAAAAACTGGAAAGATAGGGGCGAAGACATTTGGACTTCGTTTTCCATGAGACCTCGCAGTCATTCAGAAACCCCGCCCGTCCAAGCCCTCCCCAAAAGACTTGAAAAATGGTTCCAGCCCTTACAAACATCGCGTGCGGACCAGCGATAACGCGGGTGCAGGACGTGATCCGGGCTCGCGTAGACAACCAGACGTTGAACCTCAGTCGCCGTGTATCTGGATGGCGACGGACGCACGGTTGTGCCGGCGTTGGCCGCGACTTTGGATATCGCGACAGGATGATGGCATGGGCACGCGTCAGGAAGGCACAGTCAAATTCTTCGACGTTGAAAAGGGTTTCGGCTTCATAACGCCGGACGACGGCGACAAAGATGTTTTCGTCCATATCTCCGCGGTCAAGCAGGCCGGGTTGGAGGACATCGCACAAGGCCAGCGTATCTCTTTCGATACCGAACCTGATCGCCGGGGAAAAGGACCCAAGGCCATAGACCTGGAAGTCGTCGATTGATCCCGTCTGCCGGCGCGATGCGCTTTGTTGCATCAGCCGAAGGCGAACCCGATGGACGCGCATCCGCTCAAGCAATCCGATTGAGGCAGGCACTAACGCCCCGCAACCAATCGTCATGGGCGCTTGCTTGCTTCGACTAAGTGCTTGCGCCGCTCCATCCGCCGCTTATTTTATTATTCAAAGCACTTGCGGAACACACACGGACGGGCGCGTTACCTCTCCGGATAGCGCACGCTAGCTGGATGGCTCACGCAAGCGGCAAGCGGGCCTTCACAAGCGACGAACGACGCCGCATAGATGGCACATGAGAGACGCGTGGCTTGATCGCACAGCCCACCCTGGCCGTTGGTTGGCAGGTGGACGGTCTGGGTGCGCCGACCACAGGAGTGGGGATACGCGCGCAAACGCTGCAGCGCAGCTGGACCAGCGCCTACCTTGCAGGACGGGCCGACTGCATCTTGGCACGCCGGGCCGATATCCGCCCAACGATCAGGAGCGATAGAATGACACCGCCGATCACTGCTGCGGAACCCGTGCGCCCGCTCGACGCGACCGCCAACAACGCGCCTGCCGACCTGCTCTGGGAGCGCGTGCGCGCTGAAGCCCGGGCGGCAACCGAGCGTGAGCCCGCGATGGCCGAGTTCATCTCAACCACGATCCTGTCGCGCGCATCTCTGGAGCAGTCCGTTGCCCAGCGACTTGCCCAACGCCTGTCGCAACACGACCTCAGCCCGGGCATGCTGCGAGACACTTTCGACGATCTGCTCGCGCGCTACCCTGAGGTTGCCGAGCCGATGCGTGCCGATTTGCTGGCCGTGGTGGACCGTGATCCGGCCTGCAATCGGTTGATCGAGCCACTGCTTTATTTCAAAGGCTTTCATGCCATCCAGACGCACCGCTTCGCGCACCTGCTGTTTGCGGAGGATCGCAAGGACCTCGCCTACTATCTCCAAAGCCAGTCATCGCGCGCCTTCGCGATCGATATCCATCCGGCCGTCCCGGTGGGGCCCGGCCTGTTCATCGACCACGGGCATGATCTCGTGATCGGAGCCACATCCACGATCGGGGCTAACGTTTCGATCCTGCAGGGTGTGACGCTGGGCGGCACGGGCAAGGAGACCGGCGATCGCCATCCCAAGATCGACGACGGCGTCCTCATCGGTGCCGGCGCCAAAATCCTTGGCAACATCCGCATCGGCCGTTGCTCGCGCGTTGGCGCTGGCTCGGTGGTCCTGGCGGACGTCCCGCCCATGAAAACAGTGGTCGGCATTCCGGCAAAGGTCGTCGGCGAGGCGGGTTGTGCCGAGCCCGCGCGCACGATGGACCAGATCTTCGCCGATCTCTCGATGTCGTGACGTCAAAGCCGCCCGCGGCGGTTCACTCCGACGCTCGCCGGATTGGCCCTCCCCACCGGAGGCCAATGCGCTCGCGATGCTGTCATGCGAGCAGCGGTTTCCTTCAACCTTCCGCGCCCGTGCCGGAACATCGGATAACCTCTCTTACCCTGTGCTCGCGTTGACCTACCGCCCCAGTTGCCTCCACCCGAAGTGGACGAACTCAGGCGGTCGGGTTGCATTACCGACAGCGTTCCGCCAGGACGCCTGAACCCAATCGGCACACCGTGGGATCCACCGGCTGGACCGGTGCCGCATCCTGCGGCTGCGGACAGGCACAACCAACGGGGCCCGCCATGTCACCTGACGAAACCGCCAAACTTCAGAAGTTCCTGCGCACGACGCTGAAGAACGACACGCTCGAGCTGCGCAAAATGATGCGCAAGGACGACATGCTGGAGGTCTATCTCGACGGTGAAGCGATGGCGCTTCTCTACCGCGTCGTGGATGAGGATGACGGCGAGGTCTCTTACGAGTTCCGCATGGCGATCCTGGATATCGACCTGGAAGGCCTTTGACAGATCCCGCGCACTTGCCCTCGCGTCGCGCATCCGACGTTTGCTCACGCGCGTGATGCCGAGGAACGGCAAATGTGAGAACCGGAACACGCGTGTCGCGCATCTGACGTTTGGTCACCGCCTGCTGCCAGTCTCGAAACCAAACGTCAGATGCATTAGCGACACGCGAAACAACAACTTGCTCGTGTTCCTGATGGTTCTGACATTTGCTCACGCGCGTGATGCCGAGGGACGGCAAATGTCAGAACCGGAACACGCGTGTCGCGCATCTGACGTTTGGTCACCGCCTGCTGCCAGTCTCGAAACCAAACGTCAGATGCATTAGCGACACGCGAAACAACAACTTGCTCGTGTTCCTGATGGTTCTGACATTTGCTCACGCACGTGATGCCGAGGGACGGCAAATGTCAGAACCGGAACACGAGTGCGGGTGCCGTGCGCACAGCAGGAGGCCAGCCCATGGCGGTTTATTCGTTGGACGGCGTTGAGGTCGAGTTCCCAGCCGACGGCTCAGCCTGGGTTGCCCCCAATGCCGTCGTCGTCGGCAAGGTGCGGCTGGACGCCAATGCCAGCGTCTGGTTCGGCGCGGTGCTGCGCGGTGACAACGAGCTTATCCACATCGGTGAAGGCTCGAACATTCAGGACAATTGTGTTCTGCATACGGACATGGGCTTCCCGCTAATTGTTGAGCCACACGTCACTGTCGGCCATTTGGCCATGCTGCACGGATGTACGATTGGCACCCGGTCTCTCGTCGGGATCGGCGCCACGATCCTCAATGGCGCGCGCGTGGGCTCGGGGTGCGTGATCGGCGCCCATGCACTTATCACCGAAGGCAAAGAGATCCCAGACAACTCACTTGTGATGGGTGCGCCTGCGCGGGTGGTGCGAGAGGTGAGCGATAAGGACCGCGAGATGGTCGCCGGTGCAACGGCTGGCTATGTGCGCAATGCGGCGCGTTTCCGCTCAGGCCTCACTGAGCTGACATGACGTGTGCCCAATAACCCGGCGCCATTGTGGGCGTCGGGCTCGACAGCCTGCCCGGATCGAACTGAAACGCCGGATAGGCTCGGGCTGTTTGTTGTTCCGTTCACCGCTTGCTTCGCGCGGTTCCACGGCA
>CAZGNQ010000197.1:0-6923 GCA_964527285.1 uncultured Hyphomicrobiales bacterium
GAACGCCTGTGCGCGCTCTGCCCCGACGCAATCCAACTGCAGGCCGAGCGGTGTCAAACGCTGATCGGCGTTGTCGGCGCGCAGCCGCAGCCGGAATTCCGCCCGCGAGGTGAACATACGATACGGCTCAAGCACACCGCGTGACGTCAGGTCGTCGATCATCACACCGATGTACCCATCCGCGCGCGAGACGATGATGTCCCTGCTGCGATCGTCGGCTCCGGGCGTCCCGACGTCACCACCCGCAACGCCGGCCACCGTGGCGGCATTCAAGCCCGCCATGAGCCCCTGCGCCGCCGCTTCTTCATAGCCCGTCGTGCCGTTGATCTGCCCGGCCAGGAAAAGCCCCGGCAGGTCTTTCAGCATGAGCGACGGCCAAAGCTGGGTTGGCTCCACGTAGTCGTACTCGATCGCGTAGCCCGGCTGCAGAATGTGAGCGTTCTCCAGGCCAACAATTGTGGCGATGAAGGCCGCTTGCACGTCAGCCGGCAGCGATGTGGAGATCCCGTTGGGGTAAACGGTGTGGTCATCGAGGCCCTCCGGCTCGAGGAACACCTGGTGGGCGTCACGGTCCCGGAACTTCACCACTTTGTCCTCGACCGAGGGGCAATAGCGCGGCCCCACACCGTCGATCCGCCCGCCGTACATGGCCGAGCGTTCGAGGTTGTCGGCAATGATGGCATGCGTCAGGGCGTTCGTGTGGGTGATGTGGCAGCTCACCTGCGGCGTCGTGATCGCGGCGGTGAGGAATGAGAACGGCACCGGAGGGGTATCGCCGGGCTGCTCCTCCAGCCGGTCCCAGTCAATCGTTCGCCCATCGAGGCGCGCCGGCGTGCCCGTTTTCAGCCGGCCCATGCGCAGTCCCAGCGCCCGCAATCGCTCAGCCAAAGCGCGGGCCGGCGGATCGCCGACGCGGCCGGCCGGGCGGCGCTCATCGCCCAGGTGGATGACGCCATTGAGGAACGTGCCGGTGGTCACAATCACCGCGCCGGCGGCGAATGACCGACCGTCGGCGAGGCGCACACCCGTGCAGCGGTCCGGCTCGCCCGATGCGCCGTCCTCGACAATCACATCGGCTGCTTCGCCCTCGATCACATCCAGCGCCGTCAGAGCCGCCATTTCGGCCTGCATCGCCGCGCGGTACAGCTTGCGATCCGCCTGCGCGCGCGGGCCCTGCACAGCCGGACCGCGCGACCGGTTCAAAAGCCGGAACTGGATGCCGGCGCGGTCAGCCACGCGCCCCATCACGCCATCAAGGGCATCAATCTCACGCACGAGATGGCCTTTGCCGAGGCCTCCAATCGCAGGGTTGCACGACATCTCACCGATGCGGTCGGCCCGGTGGGTGATCAACGCCGTGCGCGCGCCCATGCGGACCGCAGCCGCTGCCGCGTCCGTTCCAGCGTGCCCGCCGCCAACAACGATGACGTCATACGTTGCCATGCCACTCCATCCTCGCAGCGCGATCCGGCGCGCCACGCGCAAGCCCATCTGACCCGCCGTTTCACATGAAACAGCGGCGCGCAGCCTGAGCCCCAAAAAGGCCCGGTCACCCGTATCCGCAACCGCGACCGTGCCCGCGCTGATTGTTTATCATTTTCCGATGCAGAAACGGCCGAAGATTTCTCCCAAAAGCTCTTCGGGATCAATCGCGCCCACCAGCCGCCCGAGCGCATCGCTCGCCCGGCGCAGGTCCTCCGCCAACAGTTCGTCACCGCCCGCACGCGCCGTCAGGCGCTGATGAGCCTCAGCCACGCCGTCCCGGCAGCGTTCGATCTCCACGCGTTGGCGCGCATTGGTGATATAAGGCGGAACGCGGTCGATCACAGTGGCGCGTGCTATCTCGGTGAGCCGGGCGACGAGTTGGTCAAGGCCCTCACCGCTGACCACCGACAGTGCGATGAAACCTGCTGCGCCCGTTGGATCGAGGGGCAGTGCCTCTCGTGCATCGGGCGGGACCTCATCGATCCGCGAGGCCACATGAACTGTTGTCTTGTTGGCGTCTGTCACCGGTTGCCCGAGCGCGCCAATACCATCTGATCCGCGCCCGTGCGGCACCATCCGCACCACCACTGCGGCCGCCGACGCCGCCGCTTCGGCCCGGCGTACCCCTTCGGCCTCCGCGATATCGTCCGTCTGACGCAGCCCCGCTGTGTCGTTCAACACCACCGGCACGCCGTCCAGATCGAGGGTCACGCTGATGATATCGCGTGTTGTGCCGGGCATGCTCGTGACGATGGCTGCCTCCCGGCCCACCAGCGCATTCAGCAGGCTTGATTTACCGGCGTTGGGTGGCCCGACTATGGCCACAGGGACGCCATCGCGCATGATCTCGCCACGCCGTCCGTCCGCTAGCACGTCGGTGATGTCATTCTGCAGCTCACCGACCCCGGCAAGAAACGCCGTTGGCAGCAGGTCCACCACATCGCCTTCGTCGGCAAAATCGAGTGCGGCTTCGATCTCGGCCCGCAGCGACAAAAGCTGAGCACGCCAGGCGCGTGCCTTGTCCTGCAGGCGACCCCCGGCCTGGCGCAGCGCCTGATCGAGTTGGCCCTGTGTATCCGCGTCGATCAGGTCCGCCAGGCCCTCGGCGCGCGTCAGGTCGATCTTGCCGTTGTCGAACGCTCGCCGTGTGAATGCGCCGGCCTCTGCAGGCCGCAGGCCTGGCACGGCGCCCAGAACCTCCAGCATGCGGGTGACAACGGCACGGCTGCCGTGGAGATGGAACTCCACCACGTCCTCGCCGGTGAAGCTGCGCGGGGCGCGAAAGGCAACAACGAGCGCGTCGTCGATGGTGCGGCCCGATTGGGGGTCCCGCAGCAGACGGCGCACCATCATCCGCTCAGCCGGCTCCGGCACGGGACCGTCATGGCTGGCGTTGAGGTGCGCGAGTGCTGTCAGCGCTTGCGGCCCTGAGACGCGGATGACCGCCACGCCGGCCCGCCCGGGTGGCGTCGCAAGTGCGAAAATGGTGTCTGTCATCACAGACCTTCCATAGCAGACCGTTCCGGCAACCAGGCTCCGGGCCCGGCGCGCTCAACGCCACAAGCGAGGATGACGCACCATGACCCACAACCATCTGGCGCAAGAGACGAGCCCCTACCTGCTCCAGCACGCCAATAACCCGGTGCACTGGTATCCATGGGGCGCGCAGGCCACCGCCGCAGCAAAGGCGCGCAACGTCCCAATCCTGCTCTCGGTGGGTTACGCCGCCTGCCACTGGTGCCACGTGATGGCGCACGAAAGCTTCGAGGACGAGGAGACGGCTGCCGTCATGAACGAGCTCTTCGTCAACGTCAAAGTGGACCGTGAAGAGCGCCCCGACGTCGACGCCATTTACATGACGGCACTCCATTCCTTGGGAGAGCAGGGCGGCTGGCCACTGACGATGTTTCTCACCCCAGAGGGCGCGCCGTTCTGGGGCGGGACGTACTTCCCCCGGCAGGCGGGCTTTGGCCGCCCCTCGTTCAAACAGGTGCTGCGCGAGATATCCCGGATCTATGCGGAGGAAAACGAAAAGGTCGCTGCCAACGCATCAGCGATGAAGGCGCACCTCACGGCACCGACCTACGCGCCGGAGACGCCCGACATCACGCAGGACCTGGTGATCGGGCTGGCTGAACGGCTCACGGAGGATGCGTTTGATCCCGAGTGGGGAGGATTGAAGGGTGCACCAAAGTTCCCGCAGTACAACCTCCTGTGGCTGCTGTGGCGCGCGGGCGTTCTGTTTGATCGGCCGAATGCCCGCAAAACCGTGCGCCGGGCGCTGACCGCCATGTGTGAGGGTGGCATCTACGATCATCTGGGCGGCGGCTTTGCGCGCTACGCTGTCGATGAGCGCTGGCTGGTGCCGCACTTTGAGAAAATGCTCTACGACAATGCCCTGCTTGTGGAACTGCTGACGGATGCCTGGCGCGACGGCCAGAACCCGGTTTTTGCAGCGCGCGTGGGAGAAACCGTCGAATGGCTTTTGCGCGAGATGCGCACTGATGGCGACACACTCGTACACGGGCCGGGCGGAACACCCCAAGTTCAACTGCAAGCCTTTTCCTCTTCGTACGACGCGGACAGCGAAGGCGAGGAGGGAAAATTCTACGTCTGGGATGCGGGCGAGATCCGGCATCTGCTGGGCGAGGATGACTTCAAGCTTTTCTCCGCCGCCTATGGCGTCACTGCGGAGGGAAACTGGGAAGGCAAGCTGATCCTCAACCGCCTGGAGCGCCTCAAGGGCGAGCATGCGGAAACGCCGGAAACCACCGAGCGCCTTGCGGCCATGCGCGACACGCTCTGGCGCGCGCGCGAGGACCGCGTGAAACCCGCTTTGGATGACAAGATCCTGGCCGACTGGAACGGGCTGGCCATCGCTGCTGTCGCACGCGCGGCCCGCGTCTTCCGCCAGCCGGACTGGTATGCCGCCGCACGCAACGCATTCCGCTTTGTCCAGACCCATATGATGGGAGGCGATGGCCGCCTGCACCACTCATTCAGGGCCGGGCGTGCCAGTGCCCCGGCAACCTCATCAGACTATGCCAATCTCATCTGGGCGGCGCTGCGGCTGCACTGCGAGGGGCCGGCCGTATCATCATCGGATGCCATGACGGCCGAAACACCTGACCTCGCGGCCCCGTTGGACCAAGCGCTCCAGTGGCAGGCGATCCTCGACAAGCACTACTGGGTGGAGGGACGCGGGTACGCCCTGACGGCGGACGATACCGATGACCTGTTTGTGCGCCCGCAATCGGCCAGAGACGATGCTGTGCCGAATGCCAACGCCGTGGCGATTGCCAACCTCAGCCATCTCCACCTGCTGACGGGCGATGTGGCGCATCTGGATCGGGCCCGCGCACTTGGGGAAGCGCTGCGCCCTGATTTGGCTCGCAATCTCGTCGCCCACGCTGGTGTTCTGGCGGCGGCATGCGATCTGCTGGTGCCTCAGCATGTGGCCGTCATCGTGCCGGAGACGGTTGCCCCGACCAACGGGCACCAGGGCATGGTGGACGAACCCGCGTTGCTCAGCGGTCTGCACGGGCAGGCGGCCGGGGGCGCACTGGAGCAGATCGTCATCGGTGCGGCTGACGATGGCGCCGGCCCCGCACTGGCAGGCAAGCCGCCCATCGACGGCCTGCCAACGGCCTACGTCTGCACCGGCGCAACCTGCTCTCTGCCGATCACGAATGGCGCCGAACTGGCGGGCCTCATCCGCGGCGCCCGCTCCACAGTAAGTTAGAGCGTTTTAAAGCCGAATCCCGGGCGGCGGGCCGCCGGTCAAATACGCGTGCGGTGTCGTGCGTCGGCTGGATGATCAGTTGCCTGGCTGGGACGCGGCTCAGCATGAATGGCGACGCATCGTTTCACGTGAAACAGTGCGGCACCACCGCCGGTGTGCACCGGCTCGGCTGACCGACCTTGTCACCCCATCCGACAGTACCCGCTCAGCGCCTTCCACTCGACAAGCGCCACGCCACACCATGCCATGCCACACCCAGCCCACGCGACTGCACTGCCATGACCGTCGATATCCGCCCACTGAGCGCCGAGGACATGCCCGGCTTTCATGCCGTCATTGACCGCGTGGCCCGCGAGCGCCGCTACATCGCGCTGTTCCAGGCCCCTGCGCTGGAGGACTTCACCGCATTCCACACGGCCGCTCGGGACCGGGGCTGCACGCAGATCGTTGCGCACAGCGACGGCCACGTCGTTGGATGGTGCGATATCATCAACGCAGGCCGCGAGATCTCAGCGCACTGCGGTACGCTGGGCATGGGCCTGCTGCCAGAGGTGCGCGGGCGGGGCATCGGCCGGCGCTTGATCGTGGCCGCACTGGAAGACGCCTGGCAGCGCGGGTTCACGCGCGTGCAACTGTCCGTCTACACCGATAACCACCCGGCACGGGCGCTCTACGCTTCGGTTGGGTTTCAATCCGAAGGCACGCAGATCGCAGCCTGCCGCATCGACGGCAGGTATCGCGACCTTGAAATGATGGCCATCGTTCGGGTGCAGTGACGGGCGCGCCGCGCAGGCCCAGGTTGTTTCACGTGAAACGATGGCCCACCCACGGTGTTTGGGTCGGTATGCTTCCCATGCTCATGAGCCAGACATGATCTCTCGCCACATGCCCGCGCCCGCAGCGCTGTCCGACCTCTTGCACGAACGTCTTGCCGAGACCGGGCAGGCACTCGCGCAACGCGACATGCCTTCGTTCTTCGTCGGTTCGACCGATGACAATGGCCGCATGGTCGGCGGGCTCAAAGGGGAGATTGCCTTCACGTCGGCCCACATCAGTGAGCTTTGGGTGGACTCAAGCGCAAGGGGCCAGGGCATAGGGAGCGTGCTGTTGAGGGAGGCTGAAGCGATTGCGCGCTATCACAACTGCACGCGCATCCACCTTGAGACCCGCACTCCACGGGCTCGCACGTTATACGAACGCCACGGCTACCATGTGTTCGGCGAACTGCCGCACTACGACGGCGACATCCCTCTCTGGTATCTCACGAAGCCCATCGGCTCGCACAACGCCACGTGACGTCCTGTAAAGTGCCGTGACTGGGCACGGGCGTCAGGTGTTCATCGATCCGAAGAACTCACCGTTGTTCTTGGTTGAGCGCAGCTTGTCGATCAGGAATTCGATGCCTTCCTGCGGGCCCATGGGGTTCAGGATCCGGCGCAGAACAAACATCTTCTTCAGGTTTTCAGGCGCAACCAACAGATCCTCCTTGCGCGTACCAGAGCGCGCAATGTCGATCGCGGGGAAAACGCGCTTGTCGGCCACCTTGCGGTCGAGAATAAGCTCCGAGTTACCAGTGCCTTTGAACTCCTCGAAGATCACCTCGTCCATGCGCGACCCTGTGTCGATCAGCGCTGTGGCGATGATGGTGAGCGAGCCGCCCTCCTCGATGTTGCGCGCCGCGCCAAAAAACCGCTTC
>CAZGNQ010000198.1:0-6919 GCA_964527285.1 uncultured Hyphomicrobiales bacterium
CGCTCAGGAAAGCGGCCGTCGAGGATCTTGTCGGCCGTTCTTTCCTTGATGCCGCCCGGATAGCCCGTGTGCCAGTAATAGGTCTTGTTGTTGCGCTTGTTGCCCGTGAAGAGCACCTTCTCGGCATTCACGACAATAACGTTGTCGCCGCAATCAACGTGAGGCGTGAACGTCGCCTTGTGCTTGCCGCGCAGGCGGGTTGCAATGAGTGCGGCGAGGCGGCCGACAACAAGATTTTCCGCATCGATCAGGACCCATTCCTTCTCGACGTCTGCGGTTTTGAGATTGAAAGTCTTCATGGAGGCGCGATCCAGGCCATGGGCCGGGGGCTGCCACAGGTGGGCTGGGCGAGCTTTCCGGCGATGAAATCGGGAGCCGGACAAATACTGGTGGGATGGTCTCGCGTCAACGCGCACGCAGCGCTAAAATATTTATTGTTTCAATGGCTTGCAAATAAGGTATGGGAATACCGCTGGCGTGATGGGTCTTTCACGCCGCATCGGGCGGGATGGCATAGGTCGCTGTCGCCTGCGCAACCAGCTTTCCCGGGCCGTCGCTCGCGCGATAAATGTCGCAGTCGATGATCGCGAGGCGACGCCCGAGCTTCTTGATTTCGAAGGCGCCGATGAGGTCATCGGGCTCGGCACGGCTTAGAAACGCAACGTGAATGCTGGTTGTCACAGCCAAAGGTACCGGGCCAATCTGGCCGAGGAGGGTGGCGTAGGCTCCAACGTCGGCCAGCGTGAAAAGCGTCGGACCTGAAATGGTGCCTCCGGGCCGCAAAAAGAGATCGGAATAGGCAAGCCGCATCTGACCGACGCCACGGCCGTGGGCGTTCAGTTCAATGCCGCTGATGGCATAGACGAAGCCGGCACGCGCGAGTTCGGGAAAATGCGCGGCCAGAAACGTTTCGACCTCTCCGGCCGTCAATGCCCGGGTCGGTCCGTCAGCGTCGGTGCTCAAATTCATTCCCCTGATCATGACCAACGGCTCATACCGATGGCGGCGGCCCGCCTCACCTCCGGCACCGTTCGCCGATTTCAAAGCAGGATCGGCACCGTACGCGCCGCTTGAATGCCTTCCGGCGAGACATCGCAGGCCACGGCGACGGCCTCAACCCCGCGGGCTCGTGCCTGCTCAAAGGCTTGCGCGTAAGTCTCATCGACGTCGCCGGCCACCGCGAAGCGCTCCACATCGCCGCGCTGGATCAGGAACACCATCACCGCCCTGTGCCCGGCCTCAACCATGTCCGCCAGTTCACCCAGGTGCTTCGCACCGCGTGCCGTCACACTGTCGGGAAACTCCGCCAGAGCCGGCGCCCGCAGCAGATGGACGTTCTTGACCTCCACAAAGCATCGTCTGTCGCGGGCCGGAGACGCAGTGGCCCCGCCACCCGCTGAGGCGTCGAGCGCGACACCCGGCGTTGGCTTGCCCTTGCGCCCGCTGTCGACATGGAACCGCAAGGCGTCGTCCTCATCGCCGAAGAGCAGAAGGTCGATGCGGGAATTCTGGCCGTACTTCTGCTCGCGTTTGAGACAGCCGTAGCCGCGCAATTCAGGCACGACGCCCGATACGATGGCCTCCTCAACGAGACGGTTCGGCACGCCGGTGTTGATGCCGACGAACACCGGCTCCGGCCCTGCAATCGGCGGGGTCTCAGGCCCATCGGGCTCCAGTTCAACAAGCTCCCAGGTTTGTGCGTACTTCCGGGTGGTGCTGTCCGAGGTTGACAACCAGACGGCGAGCCCGGGTGCTTTCAACCCCATCAATGACCCTGTATTCGGGCAACTGGCCGTCAGGGCGTCGCCGTCGTCCATCTGCACATCGCACAAAAACCGCTTATAGCGTTTGAGCAGTCGGCCGCGCCGCAAAGGGGGATCGAAACGCATTGGTCCACCATTGTTGTCGGATTGTCGGGCGCATGGATGGCGCCGCGCCGGCGTCCGCGGCCATGCCCAGCCCAGGAGAACGCCATGACCAACCAGACTGACGCGCATATGGCCAGCGGCGAGATCACGGCCGCGGTGCTCGTCATCGGCGATGAAATTCTGTCCGGGCGCACGCAGGACGCCAACATCGCAGAGATCGCCCGCCAACTGGGCGGCATCGGTATCGATTTGCGTGAGGCGCGCGTGATCGGCGACGACCATGAAGCGATCGTCGAGGCCGTCAATGCGCTGCGCGCCCGTCACACATACCTGTTCACAACCGGTGGCATTGGCCCGACCCACGACGACATCACAGCCGAGGCGATCGCCGCATCATTCGGGGTGGCGCTGCCGATCGACGAGCGCGCTGTTGCCGCGATGGAGCCGTTCTACAGAGAAAAGAACTTGCCGCTCAACGAGACGCGGCTGCGCATGGCACGCATTCCCGTGGGCGCTGACCTTGTGGCCAATCCGGTTTCGGCCGCGCCGGGCTTCTGGATTGGCAATGTCATCGTGATGGCGGGCATCCCGAGTATCGTGCGCGGCATGCTTGCGGACGTTGTGCCGAAGCTGCGCCGCGGCGTCGTGGTTCACAGCCGGAACGTCCATATGCTGTGCCCTGAAAGCCAGCTTGCCGACTTCATGGCGGAGCTGCAGGCCGCGCATCCCGGCATCTCGGTCGGCAGCTACCCTTACGTTTTTGAGCAATCCTACCGGACCAACGTAGTGGTGCGCGGGCGGGACCGTGGTGGCGTGGACGCGGCCGCTGCGGCGCTGCTGGCGCACCCTGATGCGGACCCGAAGGAGAAAGCGTTGGCGGGCTCGTGTGACCATCAAGAGGGTCGCTGATACCGGCCCCACATTCACTTGTGAACTTCTCTGGTTCAGGACACCAGGGGCCCGCAAACTGGCAGGCGAACAGGCGGTTCGTTACGTTGCGCCCGACAATGGCCCGTACAGCCTGCGCTAATTCCCTTCTTCAGCTCGGATCGACGGCGCCGGCCGGTTGTCCCACGGCTGTCGTCGTCAGTTCACTGACAGCCACCGTCGTGGCGATGGTGGTCTGCGCTGCGTCATCGCCGGCTTCGTCGTCGGCCAAACCATCATCCAAGGCGTCGGCATCCTCGGCAAGGTTCGCTGCTGATGTGTGCGTGCGGGTTGCGATTAAGGTTCCGCCGTCCAGCGGCGCCGTGACGCCGTGCAGATCGATCGCTGAGAGCATCGTGTCGGCGAACTGCATGACATCCGCGAGAGGGACCAGGCCGAAGAAAACCATCTCAGCCATCGGGCGGAAATCATCGATCTGGTCGAAGCAGAACGTGGTCTCCGCGATAAGCCCGCGCGTTTGCAGGTAGGCCATGAGAGAGCCTGCGTCATCGAATGACACGGCCGCATCGCGCTCCAGATCGCGGATGGCATCATCAATGATTGCGGTGGCGCCCAGGAAAAGATCCAGTTCGCGCCTCAAGCCCGCATCCTCGCGACGGCTGAGCTTTGCCCAGTGGCGCGCCTGGCGCAGCCGGTTCAAAATCGCCATCTCGCCGGTACGGACGCGGTCGATGGCGATGCGGAGATAATTGATGCGGGTGAGCGGATCGTTGCAGGCCATTGCCGCTCTGCGGGCGGCATCCGTGCCAGCGTCCCCGCCAAGCCCAGTGGGCGTTATGACAGGCTTCCAGCCGAGCAGTTGATCGCCGGCCGATCTGGCTGCGCGCAAATGTTGCGCAAGGCACCGGGCCGACGAGGTATCGCGTCGTCGCGACAGCAGCATGGCGAAACCTTTCAGGGGTGCCGCAACGCAGAGCGCGCAAGTACCCACCGTGGACTTTTCGGATCAAAGGCCGCCAGGGACAAAAAACGGAAATGCTGGCAACGGTTATTCTCTAGACGTGCACGCGGTTACGCTATCAGGCCGGGCAAAGGTCGTCCGGCTCGCACGGCCACCAGCGCAGGCGGGCGATGAGCCCGTCGAGCGGACGGCGCAACTCAACCTCCTCGACGAACCACCGGGCCATGTCGACGCCGGCCACAAGGTGCTGCTGGCGCCACGCGTCGTCTGCGGGAGGATAAACCTCCAGACACAGGGAACGCTGCGGATCAGACCACAGGCAAATGCCAGTGCTTTCGTCACGCAGAAAGCGGGCGGCAATCGAGAAGTTCAATCCGACGAGCTGACGGGCGGCTTTTTCGTCCGTTGCATCGACGAGAAATGGCCCTCGGCATGTCGCCGTCAGCAGGTCGCGGCGTTCAACACGGCGATCTGGTTCGAGCTTGAAGGTGCGCATGCGTCCTCCGTCAATGCAGTCAGGCCGAATGATTCTGGGCGTGCGCGGCGGCAACGCTGCGGATCGCGCAACCGTCGGGGCAAGAGCTTGCTGATTCGCCCTTGCCCCGATGCGGCTGGTATCAGCTACAGCCTGTGGTTCCCCCGCAGGTGTCGCAGATGAAGCACGTGCCGTTGCGGATCAGGGTGAAATTCCCGCAGGCACCGCACGCATCACCCTCGTACCCCTTGGCGCGCGCCTCATTGCGCATGTCGTCCATGGACTGGCGCTCTGTTGCGGCCGGGGCCGCTGCCAATGCCGTTGCGCCCTCAACGACGAACAGCGTCTGTTCGCTGGTCGTCAGCGTGGCCGATGTACTGGCTGCATCGCGCCGCATCACCGCCTCCGAGCGGGTGGTGACCGCCGCACCGCCAGAGATCGATGCAACGCTGGCTGCGTGGCCGCTGCCGGTCGCAATGGCGGCTTGCAGCCCTTTCTGCATCGCGCGGGCGCCGCTTCCGGCAGCGGACGCAAGGCCGCCAGCACCCGCGGCATGGCCCCCACCGGGTCCCGCTTGGCCGTGCAGAACGACCACATCGCCGGAGAACAGGCCGCCACGTGTCAGCCCGCGGGAGACAAATCTGTCGGCGTGGACGCCTGGCGTGGCGGTGTCCTCATCACTCGGGGCATCCGGCGTGCCGCCAAGTGCGGTCGTCATGCCCTCTGGCGCCACGTGGGCGAGATCGTTGCGGCCCAGATAGGAGACCGCCAGTTCGCGGAAGATATAGTCGAGGATGGAGGTTGCGTTCTTGATCGCCTCGTTGCCCTGAACCAGCCCTGCCGGCTCGAAGCGCGTGAACGTGAAGGCTTCAACATATTCATCCAGCGGCACGCCATACTGCAGGCCGAGGGAGACGGCGATGGCGAAGTTGTTCATCAGGCTGCGGAAGGCGGCGCCCTCCTTGTGCATGTCGATGAAGATTTCGCCGACCCGGCCATCCTCGTATTCGCCAGTACGCAGATAGACTTTGTGTCCGCCGACCGATGCCTTTTGGGTGTAGCCCTTGCGGCGGTCGGGGAGTTTTTCACGCTCCGCCCGCTCACGGACACGTTCGATGATGCGCTCGACAATACGCTCCGCGGCAAACGTGGCCCGCTCGCTGGCGGGACGATCGCTGCCGAGCGCTTCGGCGACGTCAGCTTCGTCTTCGTCGTCTTCAATGAGCTGGCTGGCGAGCGGCTGCGAGAGTTTCGATCCATCGCGATAGAGGGCGTTGGCTTTCACGCCCAGCTGCCAGGACAGGCGGTAGGCTTCTTTGCAGTCCTCAACGCTCGCCGTGGGCGGCATGTTGATGGTCTTGGAAATCGCGCCGGAAATGAATGGCTGGGCGGCGGCCATCATGCAGATGTGGCTTGTGACCGAGAGGCTCCGGCTGCCGTTGCGCCCGCACGGGGTTGCGCAATCGAAAACCGGCAAGTGCTCAGGCTTGAGGCCCGGGGCGCCCTCCAGGGTCATGGCACCGCAAACGAATGTGTTGGCGGCATCAATGGCGCTGCGGGAAAAGCCGATTGCGCGCAGCAGATCGAAATCGACCGCGTTCATGTCGTCCGCAGAGATACCCAGAGCGTCGCGGCAGAAGTCTTCGCCCAGCACCCACTTGTTGAAGGCAAACTTGATGTCGAAGGCATTCTTGAGTGCCTCCTCGACCGCCTCGATCTTGGCATCGGTAAAGCCCTTTGCCCTGAGGGCGGCGTGGTCGATGCCGGGGGCACCATCCAGCGTGCCGTGGCCAACGGCATAGTCGATGATCTCCTTCACCGCGCCAGCGTCATAGCCGAGCGTTTCGAGCGCCACCGGCACCGTGCGGTTGATGATCTTGAAGTATCCGCCGCCGGCCAGCTTTTTGAACTTCACAAGCGCGAAGTCCGGCTCGATGCCCGTCGTGTCGCAGTCCATCACCAGCCCGATCGTGCCGGTTGGCGCGATCACGGTGGACTGTGCGTTGCGGAAACCATGCTCCTGGCCGAGCGTGATCGCACGGTCCCACGAGCGGCAGGCCGCCTCCACGATCGCCTTGTCTGGGCAGGAAGCGTGATCGAGGGCCACCGGTTGGATGGACACCTTCTCGCAGCGCTCAGAATGGCCGTAGGCCGCATGGCGATGGTTCTTGATGACGCGCAGCATGTCGGCCGCATTGGGCTCGTAGCCTGGAAAAGCGCCCAGGCGCTCGGCGATCTCTGCCGAAGTCGCGTATGCGGTGCCGGTCATGAGCGCGGAGATCGCGCCGCAAAGAGCCCGGCCTTCAGCGCTGTCATAGCTGAGGCCAGAGGCCATCAGGAGACCGCCGATGTTGGCAAAGCCGAGCCCGAGGGTGCGGTATTCGTAGGAGAGCTGTGCAATCTGCGGGGAGGGAAATTGCGCCATCATGACGGAGATTTCCAGCGCCACGGTCCACAAACGGGCGGCATGCGCGAACGCCTCCACCTTGAAGACGCCATCGGCCTGCCTGAACTGCATCAGGTTCAGCGACGCCAGGTTGCAGGCGGTGTCATCCAGGAACATGTACTCCGAGCAGGGATTGCTCGCCCGGATGGCGCCTGACTGCGGGCACGTGTGCCAGTCGTTGATGGTGGTGTGGTACTGGATGCCCGGGTCGGCGCACGCCCATGCGGCATGCCCGATTTGATCCCACAACGCGCGCGCCTTCACGGTCTTGATCACCTGGC
>CAZGNQ010000199.1:0-6918 GCA_964527285.1 uncultured Hyphomicrobiales bacterium
CCCGGCTCCGGCGACGGGACGTCTTCAAGGCGCATTGTTCTAGGCGCGGAATAAACGAGCGCTTTCATTCGCAAAGCTCTTTGCACAGGTTCATGCGCCTATCCAGATAGCGCCGTTTGACGTGGTGCAACATGCGCTATCCCAAACAGAAAAACGGAATGACCTTTGCTTAGAGGTCGTCTTCGATCGACAGATTGAAGTTCTCCCCGGGAAAATACTTAGCGAGGCGCACATCCGCAGTGCGTGCGTGGCCCTCCATGCCTTCAAGGCGGGAAATCCGCGCAGTGGCTTCGGCCACTGGCTTGGCGCCATCCCGGGTGGCGCGCTGCCATGTGACGACCTTCATGTATTTATGCACGGAGAGGCCGCCCGTGTAACGGGCCGCTCCCGAGGTGGGCAGAACATGGTTCGGCCCGGACGCCTTGTCGCCAAAAGCAACTGTTGTTTCCTCGCCCAGAAAGAGCGATCCGTAACAGCTGAGCCGATCGAGCCACCAGCCAAGGTCCGCCGCCTGGACCGTGAGATGCTCAGGCGCATACTGGTCGGACAGGGCCGCCGCCTCTTCCCGGTCATCGCAGACAATCACCTCCGCATAATCCCGCCAAGCAGCCGTCGCGTTGTCGCGGTTTACGTCCGGCAAACGTTCAATCAGCCGTGGTACGATGTCCATCGCGGTTTCAGCAAGCGAACGGTCTGTGGAAATCAGCCAGACGGGCGAATTGTAGCCATGCTCCGCCTGCCCCACGAGATCAGCGGCCACGATTTCAGGATCGGCCGTAGCGTCGGCCAGGATCAGGCTGTCGGTGGGTCCGGCGATCATATCGATGCCAACACGCCCGAAAAGAATACGCTTTGCCTCAGCCACGTACTGATTTCCCGGGCCGACAAGAATGTCGGATTTCGGCAAATCGAACAGGCCAAACGCCATTGATGCCACGCCCTGAACGCCGCCCATGGCCAGAATGGTATCAGCGCCGCACAAGTCGGCCGTATAAACGATGGCCGGTGCGATCCCGACATCCGGGCGCGGCGGAGAGCAAGCCGTGATATGATGACACCCTGCAACTTTTGCGGTCGTCACGGTCATGATCGCCGAAGCTATATGGCTGTATCTCCCTCCCGGCACATAACAGCCTGCCGCATGGCACGGGATGGCCTTTTGTCCCGCAATCAGACCCGGCACGATTTCTGTTTCGAAATCACGCAATGAGCCCTTCTGGGCTTCGGCAAATCGGCGAACATTATCGTGGGCGAACTGAATATCGTCTTTCAGACGCGCTGGAACCCTATCGCTTGCACGCGCGATGTCCTCTTCGGTGAGAACGATATTACCATCATAAGCATCGAATTTAGCCGCATAAGAACATGCGGACGCCTCTCCGCCGCGCTCGATATCATCGAGAATGCTGCGAACGGTCTGCTGAACGTCACTGGCATCGCTCGTGGATGTTTTCGCAGCTTTCTTCAAGTAGAGGTGGCCCATGACCGGATGTCCTATCGATAGATTTCAGGAAGAAGTGACGTTGAGATGGCTGGAACAAAGGCTATCAGCAGAACAACCAGAAGCATGAAGAAGACAAATGGAATTGCACGCCATGCAATCGCCATGATGGATTCGCCCGTCAGACCCGAGACCACAAACAGGTTGAGCCCCAAGGGAGGCGTGATGAATCCGACACCGAGCGCCGTGATCATCATCACACAGAACTGGATCTCGTTCATGCCGATTTCATCGGCGAGCGGTTTCAATATCGGCGCCAGGATCACGATGTTTGGCGTTGTTTCCATCACGCAGCCCGCCGCGATCAGCACGCCAATCATCAGCAGGATCAGGACGTAGGGGTCGCTTGTGAGTGAGGTCACCGAATAGACGAACCCTTGCGGCACCCCCATCGTCGCAAGTGTCTGTGCCAACGGCAGTGAAAACGCGATGATGGGAACGATCACCCCATTCACTTTCGCCGAGCTGACGAGCATGGATGGAAAATCGGATAACCGCAGTGTGCCCAGCGTAAACCCAAGAAACACGGTCACCACGACCGCAGTCGCTCCAGCTTCTGTCGGGGTCAATCGGCCTGAGAAAATCCCATAGAAAATCACTCCGGGCACAATGAACGCATACCAGCCCCTGGCGATGGCAGCGCCGACGTTGCCAAGCCATTCGCCGAACGAGATGGCACTGCCATGCTCATAGGCGTGACGCCGGTTGAGAATAATGTTGGTGATGAGGATCGATGCGAGAATGAGCAGGCCGGGGATCAACGCCGCCTGGAAAAGGGTTGACGCCGAGATGCCAAGCACAAGGCCAATGACGATATACGCAATGGATGGTGGGATCAAAATGCCCGTACACGCCCCCGACGCCACCAGAGCGCAGGCATATGGCCGTGGATAGCCCGCCTCCACCAAGCGATCGATCGTCATGCGGCCGACAGCCGCCGCGCCAGCCGCGTCCGACCCGGAAATGGCTGAGAACATGCCGCAGACCAGAACCGTTGCCGAGCCAAAGCCCCCCTTGGTCCAACTGGTCAGCGCTTCCGCAATGTCCAGGAATTTGCGGCTCAACCCCGTGCGCACCAGCACATCGCCGGTGAGAATAAAAAGCGGGATCGCAGTTAATGCGAATGCATCAATCCCTTCAAACAGCGTCTCGCCCAGCAGAGATAATGGCAAAGCGCCAGACCAGAACAGCATCAAGGCGGCCGTGACGCCGATCCCCGCCCAGACCGGAACGCCGAGGGCGCACAAAAGGACGAACACAAGAACGGGACCATAGAAGTCCCACCCCAGATCCACATTGCCCTGCTGCAAATGTTGCCACAGCATCCGCGTTCCTAATCAAACAGGCGTTGACCTTCGTAGACCTCACGGCCTGCCGCGATATCTTTCAGGTCGCGCACAATCGATTGAATGAGCCGAAAAATCATCAAAGCAAAACCGAAGGGGACGGCGGCGAGAAACAAGACCATCGGCAGCCTCAGACCATGGCTGACCGAGCCGAATTTCCATGCCACGGCCACCGTCTCGTAGGACCAGTAGGCCGCCAGCACACAGACCGCCAACATCACCAGATCGCCGAACAGATAAAGCAACGCCTTGATGCGCGGCGACGCGTAGTGGAACAAAACATCAATGCGGATGTGAGCGCGTTCCTTGATCGCCGCGGCCGCCCGAATCCAGACGAGGTAGATGAAAGAATAGCGTACGATCTCTTCCCCCCAAATTGAGGAGTAGGAAAAGAGTTCTCGGCGGATAACCTCAATGGACATGGTTGCGACGAGCAACGTGTAGAACACGAGCAGCGCCCATCGCTCTAGATTGTCGTCCAATGCTTTCAGGATCGTACGCACCATGTGCGGAGCTTTCCAGACGGCCGCTCTTCAGGCGACCCGTGCAATGCGCGCACGTCACCAAAAGGCGGGCAAGAGCATGACCAGTGATGAGACCACGCGCAGGTCGCAAGTCTGGAGGCCGCAGACCACAAGGCAAGGTGATCCACCCAACGCGGCTTCCAGACCAAGTTACAACCAATCAAGCGTCGTGTACGTAATAGCGGCCCTGCGTGTCTGCGGCTTCAGCCAGCTTTTCAAACACATCCATGGAGCCGGCCAATTCGCTCTTGAAGCCGTCCCATTCACTGCGCTGGAACCCACCGGCTTCTTTCCAGGCCGCCAATTGGTCATCGCTCAACGAGTGGAATTCAACGCCCGACTTCGTCAGCTCGGACATGGCGTGATTGCGTGCTGCCGGAACCTTCGCCAGGTTCTGGTGCGCCGTGATCTCTGAGGCAAACACCACACCATCCTGCACGTCTTTCGGCAGGCCGTTGAACCACTCAAGGTTGCAGGAATAAACTTGGCTGTCGGGGACGGCCTGCGTGAATGTCACGTGGCTGAGAATGTCCTTGAAGCCGAAAACGTAGAGCGCACCAACCGACGGGTCCAACGCGTCGGCGACCCCCTGCTTGATCGCCGACGGCGTTTCACCCCATGCGACCGGTGTCGGGTTGGCCCCCACCATCCGGTAATACTGCTGGAGCATTTTCGAGCCCGGAACGCGGAACTTCACACCGCCAAGATCGCTCGGGCTCAACACCGCCCCGGCGCCGCCCTTGCGCACCGCGACAACCCGTGGATCGATCACGACGTAGAAGAGCGCCTTGAAGCCCTTTGCCGCAATCTTCGGGTCAACCTGCTGCTTCCAAACGTCTGAATTGACCAGATTGACGAAACGCTGGTTCGCTCCGCAGAAATACGGCAGGTTGATCAGATCAACGACGGGCGCAAACGGCGCAAAGTTCGACAGTGAGTGCTGGGCCGCTTGAATGGTGCCACTCTGGACCTTCTGGACAAGTGCACCGCCGGCCCCAAGCTGACCCGCAGGCGCCAGCTTGACATAAATTTTGCCGTCCGTGGCGTTCTGAATGTTTTCTTTGAAATCCAATTGCATGATTGGATAGCTGCGCGATGCGCCGAGCACATAAGCCGTCGCGATCGTCATCGTATGCGCGGCGGCCCGCTCACGCTCGCGTTCTTCCTTCGCCGTTTGGGCGATCGCCTCTTGCGAAGACAGCATCCCCGCCGCACCGACAACCATTGCCGTTGTGAAGGCGCCGGCGCCCGTCAGCTTCAGAAAGTTGCGTCGCTCAAGGGATTCAAGCTCGGCCTGATCTTTCGCCGGAGCTGCATTCGACTTCATCATTTCTGTTTCCTCCACGACCTTCATCAGGTCAGACCTCGTCCGGTTGTTCCGGTGATTTATTGTGGGCTTCAAAGAGCAGCGTGGCGGCGACAAAGCACGCGCAACACGCCAACAGCAGCAACAGTTCGCCAACATCTGAAAGGAACACGCCACCGCGCGCGGCGCCCACCATCACGTTGGCAAAGAAGACGCAGAACAGCAGCGCCGCAACGGCGAGACAGACCCGCGCCATGCGCACCCGCATTATCCTCCTCCGTGGCTCTGGATCACAAGCACCCCAGGGCTAGACGTTAAATTCCATTTGTGCAAGCGCTTACATCAAGGCACGCCGGGCGGGGATCCGGACGCCGGAACGCGCAATATGACGAAGACAGATCCACAAAACACCGGCCCTGCACCGGCCCCCACACTCAGTGACGTGGCGCACCGCGCGCGCGTTTCGACCGCCACCGTATCGCGTTGCCTCAACGCGCCAAACCGGGTCGTCCCGGGAACGCGAGCGCGGGTCATGCGCGCGATTGAGGAGTTGCGCTACACACCGAACTTTGGCGGGCGCGCGTTGGCATCGCGGCGAACGGACACGATCGGCGCCGTCATACCGACGATGGACAACGCCATCTTTGCCAAGGGCCTGCAGGCGTTTGAGGAGACGCTCACCGGCGCCGGCCTCACCCTGCTGGTCGCCAGCACGCATTATGACCCCGCGCGCGAAGACGCACAGGTGCGCAGTTTGGCCAGCCGCGGTGCGGAAGGATTGTTACTGATCGGCTGGAGCAGAGCCAAAGCCGTGAACGCGTTCCTGCGCGCGCGCCACCTCCCCGCGGTGATCGCCTGGGCCCATCGCGATGACGCCGACATGCTGTGCGCGGGTTTTGATAACCGCACGGCGATGCGGACAATGGTGGCGCATGTGCTCGCGCGCGGCCACGGCCGTCTGGCGATGATCGCCGGCATCTGCCGCGACAACGACCGTGCGAGCGAGCGGGTCGAAGGCGCGCGGGAAGCGCTTCAAAACGCCGACCTGTGTCCAAATCAGCTCCGTGTCGTGGAGGCCCCGTACACGATCGAAGCAGGGCGTGCCGCCATGGGCACACTGTTGGATCGCGTGGACCGACCGACGGCCGTTGTTTGCGGCAACGATGTCCTGGCGGTGGGTGCACTGATGGAGGCAAAGCACCGCGGGCTTCGCGTGCCAGACGACATTTCAATCGTGGGCTTCGACAATCTCGAAATGGCCAGCGTCGTCGATCCGCAATTGACGACGGTCCACGTTCCCCACCGCCGCATGGGCCGGGCTGCCGCCGAGATCCTGATCGCGATGCTGCGCGGTGGTGAAATGCCCGCCAGCCAAAGGTTCGACACGGAAATCATCGAACGCGGCAGTCTCGGCGCACCTCGCCCCAAGTGATGTCGCCGCAGGGGACAGCTCTGGCGCTGTCCCCCACGGCCATGTCGTAGAGGTTCAAGGTCACAAGCGCTCACTCGGAACGCTCTGATCCTTGTTTTGTCCCGGCATCTTTCGAACCGGGTGATGCCACCCGGATCCAAACAACCTTACGGTTCGTCAGCTTTGGCTGCCCAGGCAGTCGGCAAAGCTGCGCGCCATGTTGCGGAGCAGCGAGAAATAAAGCTCCGAACCGTCGGCAATGTCGGCGCCAAGCGGATCAAGCACGCCCGTGCTGGCCTCAGTGCCCTCGGTGACGACCTTGACAATGCGCGGCTCAAACTGCGGCTCAGAGAAGACGCACGCGGCACCTGTCGTGGCGATCTGCTCCTGGATTTCACGCACGCGCTGCGCGCCTGGAGCAACCTCCGGGCTGACCGTGATGGCACCGGCGGCTTGAAGGCCGAAGCGCGTCTCGAAGTACTGATAAGCGTCGTGGAAGACGATGAACCCACGGCCTTTTGCCGGTGCGACCACCCCTTCGATCTCTTCAACGAGCGCATCAAGCTTGGCCGTGACCGCCTTAGCGTTGGCCTCGTACTGGCGTGCGTGTGCCGGATCGGCTGCCACGAGCGCCTCCTCGATGGCATGAACGAGCGCCTTGGCGTTGACCGGATCGAGCCAGACGTGCGGGTCGAACTCACCGTGGTCGTGACCTGCGTGCGCATCGGCCTTCACAGCTTTCTTGGCGCCGTGATCGTGGTCGTGGTCGTGGTCGTGATCATGATCATCATGATCATGGGCCTCCACCGAGCCGACCTACCGGAACGCCT